>NZ_DAISXK010000026.1:0-37153 GCF_036825875.1 Paucihalobacter sp.
GGAATGGCATCACATTCAACAGTTGCATCGGCAGGAAGTGCTTCAACAAAGGTTGGTGCTGTTGTATCCTGAGTTGTTATGATTTGGTTTTCTGAGGTTGTGTTTCCACAGTCATCAGTAGCGGTCCAAGTTCTGGTAATAATTACAGTATTGCCACATGTTTCATCAATTGTATCAACATAACTAATGTCAACGCTTCCGCAATTTACTGATGCCGTGGCTTCACCTGTATTGGTCGGGGCTGTATCGTCATTACAATCAATTGTTACATCATCCGGAATAGTTATTACAGGATTATTGGCATTACCAATTGTAATAGTTTGAAAAAATTCTGAAGTTGTTCTTCCACAGGCATCAATAGCTGTAAATGTATTGGTGTAAGTACCAGCACTTGAACAATTGGGATCAACTACAAAACTACCAGCAGTCTTAGTAATAGTTAAATCACAATTTTCTAGAGTTGGTTCTAAAAGTTGAGCATCGTTTAAACCGCTCGTATCTTCACAATCAAGTGTTACGTTTAAAGCACTCGGATTTTGCGACCAATTAGGAAGATCTGGCTGTATTATATTAATCACCAAAGGTAATAAATCACCTATGTTACATTCGTCTAAACCAGCTGAACTTAAAGTATTTTGTAAGTTTGGATTTTGCACGCCATTATAACTTGCAACGAATTGCAAATCGAATGAGAGATCGCAATTTTCCTCAAGAAAATAACATTCCTCTTGTATTATTATTTCAAAATCAATATCGAATTGCGGCGATCCGACAGCTACTAAAGAATTAGGGATGTTAAATACTAAATTTCCAGTAACTGGATTAAAATTAAAGGTTACACCAGCTGGTAAATTGTTAGCATTAATACCAGAGGCCTGAGTAGGGAGCGTTGTAGAAACAGATAAGTTGGTTGCATCATCATTTCCTGTGTTTTGAATAGCGAAACTAAATCCCAATGTGTCACTGGGTGCAACGGGATTGCTTCCAGAGTTAAGAACCATTTCGATAGGATTCAAATTTGGCGCCCAAACATCTACAGAAAAACCTAAAAGGTAAAGGCCATAGGTTTCTTGATTGGATGTTAAGCGAATAGTTGCAGAAGATTGATTGTTTCCTATAACCGAATTGCTTGGGTTATCAAGTCTAAAAACAGCAGCATCATAACCTAAAGTATTAGTACTAGCTGGATTTCTATCTAGGAATTGAGAACCATTGGTTGTAATTTTACTATTAAAAAAGTTTGATGCGCTTCTTTGAGGGGTAGAAATATCTATAAAGTTGTTCGCAACGTTTCTAATCTGAAGTCTATCACCACTTAAATCCAAATCGCCTTCGAGTGCACCTATTATAACATCAGCATTTACATTTCCCGTAGGAACAGTTTGAAAGCCGTTAAAGTCAATATTGAAATTATTCACACTGCTTGTAACGTGCGCATATCCATCAAAAATACTTACATTTTTTGCAGGAAGTAGTGGGCTTTCATAAATAAAAACAATTTGCCAACCTCCTGAGGTACCAATATTACTAGAACCTATTTGTAAATTTCCAGTTTTAGCTTCAACGTTACCAATTTGATATTTACCATAAGGTGATGCCAATGTATTTATTTGACTCGTAATATCTTTAACACATATATATGGTTCGTTACTAAAGTTGGTATCGCGTCCGCGAAATATGACTTCGTCAGCAGTGATGGTCGTGTAATTAGTTTGACCAGGCAGCATTAATTTCACGTCACTGAAATTCCAGTTTGGTTGATTTTCAACACCATTTTCGGCATAATCTGCTGCAGCCCAGTAAAGGTATGCTTTAATAACAGACAAGCATTCTACGTCGTTGTTTGGAATAACAAAATTGGCGCTACTTGAATTAAAAGTGGTTGGATCACTATCAATATCAACATTCACTGTATTTAAACTATGATTACCAGCAGAGCCATTATAATCACCAGTCGCCGTTGTAGACAAAACATTGTTTGCAATAATGGTCATATCACCTTTAACCGTTTGATTAAAGCGAGGCGTGAAGTTGTCTAAAACTTGAGCCGACATATTGAAACTCAATAACATTGTCATTGTATAAATGAAAACATTAAAGCGGTTTAATTGAGTAACATTTTTCATGTGCCTGTATTTTTTGAACTCCGAAACTATTATTCGAAATTACTTGGATTTGGGATTAAACTTCTTAGTTCGATGGTTTGAGAAATAGCTGTACGACTACTTGATAACAAAGTAACATTTGCACAATTCCAACTCCCCAATCTTGAATTAGGTGTTCTTATCGATTTAATGTAGAAAGTAGATTTGCTATTTCCATTTAGCATCAGGGTTTCTTTTACCTCTTTCTTATTGGCGTCAAATATTTTAAATAATAATTCAGACTGCTGTCTTCCAGCCATATTTTGGCATGTAGTATTTTGAATGGAAACCAAAACATCAACAGTTTTACTGCTCGTATTGGAAACTTCTAGCTGAAACCAGTGCTCTTCTTTAGTTAATTCTTCTTTCGAATTCTCAACAATTCTCAATGGTAGTTTTTGTTGTGCGTAGCCACTAAACGTTATCAATGCTACAAATAATAGGACAAATGATCTCATAATAAATTGATATTAATATTTTAACTATCGCTTAGCGATTTATGGTAAAAAACAAAATATTAAAGCCTATAATGACCAAAATCACTAATGACAATTATATTTTCAAACGAGGGAGGGTATGCATCTTTGATGCACAAAGGAATGGATTTATTAATATATTTTTGATTTGGGGTCATTTACATTAATTTTACGTCTACAAAGCAAAGCACAAACATTGCGCTAAACAAATATAAATGTTGAAGGGACGAAAATAATCGATAAAACGGATATATGCAACATTTTATCGAAAAAAATTGCACTTAAACGATAAATAATGAAAAATTTAGTAGTTGTTAGACACGGAAAATCATCTTGGAATCATAATGTTGGCGACGTTTTAAGGCCTTTAACGGATCGTGGGAAAAATGACATCAAATTTATAGGGGATTGCTTTAATTCTTTTAATTTGAATCCAGATTGTATATTTACAAGCCCAGCAAAGCGTGCTCATGATACAGCAATGATTTTCAACTCAAGGTTAAAAGAAATGCAAAATTCGATTATAATAGTAGATGAATTGTATGATTTTGAGGGAAGACAAGTGGTTAATTTTATCAAGTCTTTATCAAATGATTATAATTTTATTATAATTTTCGGTCATAATAACGCCTTAACTTCAATTTCTAATATCTTTGGTTCAAAAGCTATAGACAATCTACCAACTGCGGGATTAGTACACATTTGTTTTAATGTCAATAACTGGAATGAGATTAGAAAAGGAACTACAAAACTTACATTATTCCCGAAGCAACTGAGAAATGATTAAACAAAATGAATACGTAAATAGAGAAATAAGCTGGCTTCAATTTAATGCCCGTGTACTACAAGAAGCCGCTGATGAAACCGTTCCTTTAATTGAACGATTGCGATTTCTTGGAATTTTCTCTAATAATCTAGATGAGTTTTTTAAAGTTCGATATGCTACTGTTAAACGTATTGACCAAGCAGGTAAAGGTGGAAAAAGCGAACTTGGCGGTATTAAAGCTTCAGAGTTACTCAAACTTATTACCGATGTCGTGATCAGACAACAGTCTGAAAGTCTTGAAATTTTAAGCGATATCGAAAGGGAGCTAGAAAAAGTTAATATTCATATCATAAACGAATCACAAATATCAGCCAACCAGCAGCATTTTTTAAAAACTTATTTCATTGAAAAAATAAGTCCCGTATTGGTAACCATTATATTAAACGATTCAATAAAATTGCCAACCCTAAAGGATAGTGCTGCTTACTTGGCTGTTAAAATGGATATGAAGGACGATACTAAACAGTACGCTCTCATTGAAATTTCAAAATCGATGAATAGGTTTGTGGTTTTACCAAAAAAAGGAGATAATCAATATATTATAATGGTTGATGATTTGTTGCGATACTGTTTAAAAGATATTTTTAGTATTTTCAAGTTTAATAGTATTTCAGCGCATATGATAAAAATCACTAGAGATGGTGAACTTGATTTCGACAGTGATTTAAGTAAAAGTTTTATCGATAAAATTTCCGAAAGTGTTAGAGACAGACAAATTGGTGAACCCGTAAGATTTGTGTTTGATAAAAATATTGACGATGAAACGCTGTCATTTTTGCTCGAAAAAATGAATATCGACTCAAAGGATAGTTTAATTCCCGGTGGAAGATACCATAATCGAAGAGATTATATGGATTTCCCCAGTTTGGGAAGAACGGATTTACTTTATGACAAAATTGCACCCTTACCAATAAAAGATTTAAATTTAGAAGATAGTCTGCTATCCGCAATTGCAAAAAAAGACTATTTGTTATACACGCCTTTTCATACTTTTTCTTATGTTGTTAAGTTTTTAAGAGAAGCAGCTTTAGATCCAGCAGTCAAAACAATTAAAATTACCATTTATAGATTGGCGCAATCGTCGCAAGTTGCCAGCGCTTTGATAAATGCTGCAAAAAATGGGAAGAAGGTTATAGTTTCTATCGAATTGCGGGCAAGATTTGATGAACAAGCCAATATCGATTATGCCGAGCAAATGGAGCGCGAAGGAATAACTTTAATTTTTGGAGTTGCAGGGTTAAAAGTACACAGTAAGATGTGTTTGGTTGAACGTGAAGAAAACGATAAAATAAAGCGTTACGGAATTATAAGTACAGGTAATTTTAACGAATCAACTGCAAAAATATATACCGATTTCACTTTATTTACTGCAGATCAGAGACTCATGAAAGACATTAATAAGGTGTTTTCATTTTTTGAAGTGAATTATCAAATATATAGATACAAGCACATCATCACTTCGCCGCACTATTCTAAAACTAAATTATTTGCGCTTATTGATCAAGAAATAAAAAATGTTAAAAATGGCAAAACTGCTTATATTAAATTAAAACTTAACAGTCTATCAAGCTATATGATGGTTGATAAACTTTACGAAGCAAGTCGTGCTGGTGTAAAAATACAGATGGTTATTAGAGGTATTTGCTGTCTTGTACCGGGTGTGCCAGGTATGAGTGAAAATATTGAAGCAGTAAGTATTGTTGATAAATTTTTAGAACATACCAGACTCTACATTTTCTGCAATGACAACAATCCAAAAGTATTTATTTCTTCTGCTGATTGGATGTCACGAAATATTGAAAACAGAGTAGAAGTTACCTGCCCAATATACGATCCTGAGATCAAAGCAGAATTATTAGATATATTTGAAATTTGTTGGAACGCCAATACTAAGGCAAGAATTCTGAACAAAGAACAAGACAATCAGTATAAGAGAAATAATTTACCAAAAACAAGGGCTCAATTTAACACCTATCAATACTATCTAAATAAATTAAATCATTAGAATGCTCCAAATAAAAAAGTATGCTGCTATAGATATCGGTTCCAATGCCATAAGGTTGTTGGTGAGCGATATAATAGAGCAAAACAACAAACCCGTTAAGTTCAAAAAAACCAGTTTAGTTAGAGTACCTATCAGGTTAGGATCTGATGTGTTTATTGATGGAAAAATTTCACAAGCTAGTACAATGCGCATGTTAGATTCTATGAAGGCATTTAAACTTCTAATGCAAGCACATGGTGTTAAAGTTTATAAGGCCTGTGCAACTTCGGCCATGCGCGAGGCTAATAATGGAAATGAAATTGCTAGTCTTATAAAAGAGTTAACCTCTATCAATATTGATATTATTGATGGTGATATCGAAGCGACCATTATTGCTGCAACCGATTTACACGATTATATCGATGAAAATAAAACTTATCTCTATGTTGATGTTGGTGGAGGCAGTACCGAGTTTTCAGTGATTGATCAGGGAAAAAAAATGGTGTCAAAATCTTTTAAAATAGGAACGGTGCGTTTACTGAACGACATTGTAAATAAAGAAACTTGGTTAGAATTAGAACAATGGATAAAAACGCATACTAACCAATTTGAAAAAATCGATTTAATTGGTTCAGGTGGTAACATCAATAAGATTTTTAAAATATCAGGCAAAGCGATGGGAAAACCATTAACCTATTTCTACTTGACCAATTTTTACAATATGCTTCAAAGTTATTCTTATGAAGAGCGAATAACCGAATTAAACCTGAATCAAGACAGAGCCGATGTTATTATTCCTGCCACAAGAATTTATCTTTCTTCGATGAAATGGAGCGGTGCTCGTGATATTTATGTGCCTAAAATCGGTTTGGCTGACGGTATTATAAAAAGCATTTACCTCGAAATGGTTTCCTCTACAAAACTACCATAATAAGCATTTCATCTTTTATTTTTGTCTACACATCTAATAATTAGTGGCGTATTGTGCTTATACTATATATTCACAGTCTCAAATCAAATTCCCCATGAAAACTTTAATTACTTCTCTTTTTTTTGTAATTGTTTGCGCAACTTGTTTTGCCCAAGACACCAAATACGGCGTAAAAGCTGGCATGACCGTTTCAAACCTAGATTTTGACGGTAACCCTATTATCGATAACAAGCACAGAAACGGTTTTGTTTTTGGTGTTTTTGTTGATTATCGTATCACTGAAAACTTTTCAATTGTTCCTGAACTTCAGTATTCTGGAGAAGGCGCCAATGCTAGCGATTTTAGAAATGACTATTTAAATTTACCAGTGATTCTAAAATATAACATTTTTGGAAAGGTTAGCTTAGGCGTTGGTCCTCAAGTAGGATTAAAAATTCACAAAGACAATGATGGCTTCAGAAACTTTGTTTTTGCCACAGTTGGTTATTTTGAATATGCAATCACCGATGAATTCGCCATAGACGCACGCTATAATTATGGACTTTCAAATGTATTTGATAGTAATCTAACGCCTGAGGCTACTAATGGTGTAATTCAATTTGGAATTAACTATAAGTTATAGAAATATCCCACATAAAATTAAGAAGCTCTAGTTTAATCTGGAGCTTTTTTTATGGTTTTTTGGCAAAGTTAGTCTTCGACATCAATAAAAATTATTTATAGACCAAGGTTCATGAATTTAACTCATATATCAAATTCTTAAAATAGAATTATCCATGAATCGTTTCTTTTTTACCTAAATCTTTCATAATTTGAGCTTCAAATTCCAGCAGTTGCTGCCATTTTTCATCAACTTCTTTGCGGTCACCATACTGACGTGCAAAGCCTAAAAACATGGTGTAATGATTGGCTTCACTCACCATTAATTTTCTGTAAAATTCAGCGAGTTCTTTATCGGATAGTGCTTCCGACAATAATCTAAAGCGCTCGCAACTTCTAGCTTCAATTAACGCGGCGTATAGCAGTCTGTGAACCAACTGCGTTGTTCGGCTGCCGCCTTTTGGAAAAAACGTAACTAACTTTATTACGTAATCGTCCTTTCTATCTCTTCCTAAGGTCCAGCCGTTTTTGATAATCCTGTCATGCACCATTTTAAAATGACTCATTTCTTCTTTTACTAAGGCTGTCATTTCTATTACCAAATCGGTGTATTCAGGAAAACTAACAATAAGCGAAATAGCCGTACTAGCCGCCTTCTGCTCACAATAGGCATGATCGGTTAAAATATCTTCAATATTTTTTTCTACAATATTTACCCAACGTGGGTCTGTTGGTAATTTTAATCCTAACATAGTTAAACAGGTTTTATAGTATAGTTTCCGTCCTTTTGGACAAAAAGCTTAAAAAATTTATGGTTTTTGGTTGTTGGGTTTTTAAATACAATATCTAAAAAAACTTCCTCCTTGTTCGATTCAAATTCGTTAACCCAAACACTTTCTAAGATTGCATATTTCCAAAATACATCGCTAGTATTGATAAACATTTCACTGTCTATTGTTTGGCTAAAAATTAATTGATTATCATTGATTATTTCGACATAGGATTCAAGTTTTCTGTAAGCTATAATTTTTTTATCTGATTGAGATTTATTGCGAACTTTTACTAAATCATTATCGCTGGTTTTGGTTTTGATGTGTACTTTGGTATGAGCCGAAATGATGGTATCGGTAATTATTTCAATCGGATATTGGGGAACTAGGGTAATCGATTCTAAATTTTTATTGGCTTCAATAAAATTTTTAACTGCAATTTTCTGACTGTCTTTTTGCTTATAACGACCATCGCAACTTACAAAACAGGCACTTAAAACAATTAAGCAACTTATGAAATACATTATTCTAAACATCTAATCCGAAAGTTTTTCTTAATAATTCAATATCAGGATTTTTCTCCTTTAGTTTTTCATATTTTTCTTGAGGTGAAAAGGCGTATTGTTTTTCAATGTCGTCGTTTACATTGATTTCAAGGTTTATACTATAATTTTTAAGCTTTTTCCTAACATAAGCCATTAATTCATTCGAAGCGCGTTCTAATTCAATTTTTGAGCTTTCATTAGATACTTCAACTTCCAGATTAAAATTATCTTTTAGCAACGGTTTTCGACTATGAATGGTTGCTGCTACAATTTTTTGTCCTAGGTCATCTAACTTTTTGGCATAGGCATTCCAAACTATTTCTAAATTTTCTTGAGTAAAATGTTCTTCCGGTAGATTGCTAGGGTCGATCACTACGTCCATTTGCTTGATAAGATGATCGCGCTTCTTTTTAATACTACTCAAGGACAAACCTGAAGTTTGCTTTTTTGATAAATCAACCGAAACCTTTGGAATAACTTCCTTAGCCACGACATTTTCAGTAGTATTTGAAAGAAATTCATCTTCAATATCTAATGAATCACTTTCGGCGATAACTTCTTGTTCTTGTATTTTTGGTTGATTGTTAATTGCTACTTTTTCTGTATTGGAAGGAAGTTTTACCGCAATTGGTTTGATGCCTTTATTTTTAAAATAGGAGGCAGGAATTATATAGGGCTGGCTATTTTTTTTTTCTCCATCAAAATTGATAGAGGCAAGTTGCATAAGTGTAAGTTCTACTAATAACCGTTGATTTTTACTGCTTTTATATTTCAAATCACAATCATTAGCTAACTCAATGGCTTTGATAAGCATGTTTTGACTCAACTCTTTTGATTGTGTGAGGTATTTGTGTTTGGTCTCTTCTCCAACTTCCAATAACTCATGGGTTGCTGGATTTTGGCAAACTAATAAGTCTCTAAAATGAGAAGCTAAACCAGCGATAAAATGATGACCGTCAAAGCCTTTGGACAATACCTGGTTGAAAAATACCAAAAGCTCAGGAATATTGTGAGTAATCATTAAATCGGTTGTGGTGAAAAAAGTTTCGTAATCTAATACGTTAAGATTTTCCGTAACTGCTTGTCTCGTTAAATTTTTCCCTGCAAAACTTACTACGCGGTCAAAAATAGATAAGGCGTCGCGCATGGCACCATCAGCTTTTTGTGCAATGATGTGAAGTGCATCGTCTTCGGCATCAATACCTTGTTCTTCCGCAATGTATTTCAGATAATTTTTAGCGTCAGTGACCGTAATACGTTTAAAGTCGAAAATCTGACATCGCGATAAAATTGTAGGGATTATTTTATGTTTTTCGGTGGTTGCAAGAATGAAAATACAATGTTTTGGCGGCTCTTCTAATGTTTTAAGAAAAGCATTAAAAGCCGCTTGCGACAACATATGTACCTCGTCAATAATATAAACTTTGTAGTTACCAACTTGTGGTGGAATTCTTACCTGATCAGTAAGATTCCTAATATCATCAACCGAGTTGTTAGAGGCTGCATCCAGCTCAAATACATTAAAAGCAAAATCTTCATCTTTCTGTTCTGTGCCGTCACTGTTAATCATTTTAGCCAAAATACGTGCGCAGGTCGTTTTACCAACGCCACGCGGACCTGTAAACAGCAATGCTTGGGCTAAATGGTTATTTTCTATTGCATTAAGTAAGGTATTGGTAATAGCCTGTTGCCCCACAACATCTTTAAATGTTTGTGGTCTGTACTTTCGGGCTGATACTACAAAATGCTCCAATTTAAACGTTTTAAAATGTGAATGGTTTGTTTGCTACAATGCAACTCACAAATTTAAACATTACATTGAGAATTTGCACTTGGATTTATTTATTTATGCTGGTAATTATTAACAGGTGTAAAAGATTTGTTGCCAATATATGGTTGACCAAAAAGATCAGTTTTTTATGATTTAAGAATAAGTTTTATCATTGTATTCAAGTTTAGAATTTTTTACCTACGCAAAATAATTTAATCAAACACATGTAAAATGGGCGGTGAAGGAAGTATTCAAGGAATGATCACTACGCTGAGGAACAATAAAAAGCTTCTCAGATCCAAAAGAATGTTTAAAAAAGAAAGATCGTTTCTAAATTTAAAACAAGAATATTTTAAAGCCGCTGGTGGCCGTCTAGCATTTAAGGAGGCTTCAAAAGAAGACCTTTTGAAAATTAGACAAAAAATTATACAAGAAAGAACAAAAAATACGGTTTTATTTTCTTTAGTTGCCGCTTTAATTTTTAGTTGTGTTTTCTACCTATCTATTCAATTTTTAAGAAATGAGCGTAAGGTAGAAGAGCAACAGCAAGCAGCGCAATTCAAAAAGCAAGAAAAATTATTTCTAAAGTATTTAATAGAAGGTGATGAGTGGTTTGAAAAAGGTTCATGTTATAATTCAATATTCAGCTATGAAAGAGCTCTAGAAATTTTTCCTGACAATTATGATGTAAATTATAGAATTGTGACCGTTTATGCTGTGCAATGCGAAATGGACTATAAAAATTGTTTTAAGGCAAAAGAATTACTAGAGTCACTTTTCGTGAAATATCCATTTAAAAAAGATGAATTAATACGCATTAAAGACAGATTGGAATATGAATTTTAAATTACAGAATAATAGTGATTTATAGTTTTTAATTCTTCTAACCGTAGCGTTTCGATTACCTTTACTTAATCAAATAACATAACGATATGTCACTAAAAAATAAAGTCGCCTACATAACAGGTAGTACCAAGGGAATTGGTTTTGGAATCGCTAAACGCCTGCTAGAATCTGGAATGCGCGTGGTTATTACTGGCCGAACAAAGGAAGGCGTTGATGCCGCAATAATGGAGTTAAAGGATTATGATGAACGCGTTTTAGGCGTGGTTTCGGATGTGCGAAACCCAGATGCTGAAGTTAAAGCTATTAAACAATGTCTTGATAAATTTGGACAAGTAGATGTTATTATTGCCAATGCAGGATTGGGCATTTTCAAACCTATTGAAGAATTAAGTATAGAAGATTGGAACGCCATGATTGAGACCAATTTAAATGGCGTTTTTTATACCCTAAAAGCTGGTATTTCAGCACTAAAGCAAAGTAAAGGTTACTACATTAGTATTGCTAGTTTGGCAGGCACTAACTTTTTTGCTTCTGGTTCAGGATACAATGCTTCAAAGTTTGGTGTGGTTGGATTTACACAAGCTGCCATGCTCGATTTAAGAAATTATGATGTTAAAGTAACTACCATCATGCCAGGTTCGGTTACATCACATTTTAATAACCATACACCAAATCCTGATGATGACTGGAAAATCCAGCCAGAAGATCTTGGACAATTGATTGTTGATTTGTTGAAAATGCCGGCAAATGCACTTCCTAGCAAGGTTGAGATTAGACCAACTAAGCCTGGTAAAAAGTAAATTATTTTAACGACTACTATTCAAAAATTTCCACGAATACTAAGTGTAATATTCCCTAACTTTGTAACGAGTAAATCGCCTTATCGCTGAATGCCCAATTTAGTTTGGGATTTGGAGGAAAGTCCGAACACCGCAGTGCAGCATAGTGGTTAACGGCCACCAGTCGCGAGATTAGGAAAAGTGCAACAGAAAGGATGTACAGGTAATGCTGTAGTGAAATCAGGTAAACTCTATGCGGTGCAATGCCATGTATGCCAGCAATTTAACGCAAGTTATAAAAGAGTTGCACGCTCAAGTTGGTGGGTAGGCAGCTAAAGTTTACTGGTAACAGTAAATGCAGATAAATGATAAGGGTTCGCCTTTGGTGAATACAGAATTCGGCTTACAGTTTTACTCATTTAAAACAAGTCCATTTTAATTATTAAAATGGACTTTGTTTATTTTATTCTATCTCTGGAATTTCGAAAAAGCTAAAGACACTACCACCGTAATTTTTTGAGTAACTGTAATTATCTACTTCTAATAAACTAGTATGTTTTGAGTGTTCTATAATCAAAACTCCACCCAAACTAAGCAGGCTATTTTTAAATACCGAAGTAACAATTTCAGTAAATTGTTCGAATGAGAAATCATAAGGTGGATCTGCAAAAATAACAGTGTATGCTTGCGTATGATTTTTTAGTAATTTAAACACATCGGCTTTGATGGTTCTTATTTGCATTTCAAAACTTGCTGCAGTTTCATTAATGAATTTTACGCATCCGTATTCGGTATCAACAGCAGTTATATCAGTGCAACCACGGGAGGCAAATTCATAGCTTATATTTCCTGTGCCGGCAAATAAATCTAATACTGTAATATCATCTAAATAATATAAATTGTTTAGGATATTGAACAAGGCTTCCTTTGCAATATCGGTGGTTGGCCTTACCGGCAATTGTTTAGGAGCTGAAATTCTGCGACCTTTAAATTCTCCTGAAATGATTCGCATTTAAAAGCTATTTAAAATTATAAAATGTTGGTAGGGTTGTTTTAACTGCTTATTATCAGAAATCTTAAAAATATAGTCGGGTGTATAAAATTGAATGTGTCGGATATATTTATAAGCAATAGTATATAAGGCATCGTCTTTTTCAATATCGCCAGTGAGATTTACCACAATTTCTTCTGGATTGAATTGCAACTGCTCCAAACTGAACAAAACGTAATAAATAAAATCTTCGACGGTTTGGTATTCAAAGTAATTGTAAAACTGAAGCGCGCCATGGTTTACTACAACCATTTCTATATGTGCTGAATTGACATTTATAAAAACTTCTTGAGTTTCCAATTTGGCAAAGCGCTGTAATAAATTGTCAATTAAAACGGTAGAGGCATGCTTAAAGGTGAATTCACCGAAGGTTTCAAAAATATAATTGTTGATGTTCATATACGGAACATAAACAACTACACTGTCATTTATGACTATTTCATCATGTTCAATAAAATCGGTTTGCAGAATTTTACTATTGAATTTTAGATAATCTGCCTTGTGTAGTTCGTCATATAAAGATTGAGGAACGATGGTCGCCAATTCATTTTGGTAAATTAAATTAACCGAATTAAACGCCTCCGAAAATACCGTATTGCTACTTAAGGTTTTTTTTATTTCTTCTAAAATGCTGCTGGGTGTAAGTTTTTTGTCGAAATTTAAATGATCCAGATAAGTGATACAATTCTCAGAACGATTTAAAATACAAAAAGAAAGTCCATTCAAATTTACTTGAATGGACAGTTCTTTAATATGATTTGTATTCAAATTACTGTTCTTTTGAGAAGTTTTTAGGCCAGTTACCAGTGGTATTTACCTCGTCCATAGAACCTACTTTTATGGTTGGACCGTTAACACCATCAACGGATACAACTTGTTCTTCTTTTTTGATTAAATACTTTTCTTGATCAAACAATACAACTTCTTTTCTTACCGAAGCTTCAAAAACTGGAATAGAATCCAACATTCCAGCCTTCAATTCAAATTTCGCACCTTCCGCTCCTACAGGAACACTCATCATTGTTTTATAACGCGTACTTGTTTTAAACAATGAATCTTTTACCGATACGAAATCTAAAGTATCAACTAATACAAGTGTTTTAAAAGTTTCTACACCACCAAAAAGTTTAGTTCTTTCAACATCTAAAACGGTTGAATCTCTGCGTTGGGTAATTGTGTATTCGGCTGTATCAATAAACTTCACCAAGTCGTCAAAATTATCTGTGAATTTTCCAGTAATTACTTTATGAGCAACTTGTGCATTTCTAATATCAATCAAATTTTTGATTACCTGATTGTAACGTTTTTCCTTAAGCTGATTAAATTGAATTTCACCATAAACAGACATAAAGGTTTTATATCCTAAAAAGACAATCAATAGCCAAAGCGCAATGGTTATAAATGGTTTTGCTTTTTTTGGCACAAATTTATCTATAACCCATACAATACCTATGGTTAACAAGATTACAGCAACAATGGCAATAATAATATTTAACATGTTTAAATTTTTTGATTAATTTTAGGATAATGACAAATCTACAATTTTTTTTCAATCATAAAAATCATTGAAATAAAAATCCATTAAAAAATAAACTTAGCTTAATTATCGCCATCCTAATTAACTATTAAATAGTATCTTGCTTGTCATATAAATTTTTATGATTACCAACCCATCAGATTTTTATACCGAATTAAAAAAATTCTTTCCATTTAAGCCTACTTTTAAACAAGACAAGGTGTTAGGTGGGTTTTCGGAGTTCATTTTTGAAAAAAATAACAATACCATTTTTCTTTTGAAAGGATTCGCTGGAACTGGAAAAACAAGTATTATAGCAACAGTTGTTTCCAATTTATGGAAGGTTAAAAAAAGCGCCGTGTTGTTAGCGCCAACTGGCAGAGCTGCTAAAGTGATTTCAAATTATTCTAAAACGGAAGCTTTTACCATTCATAAACGGATTTATTTTCCTAAGAAAGAAAAAAGTGGCGGTGTAAAATTTGTAATGCAACCTAATAAGCACCGTAATACTATTTTTATTGTAGATGAAGCTTCTATGATTCCCGATGCACCAGCCGAATCTAAATTATTTGAAAATGGCTCATTGTTAGATGATTTAATTCAGTATGTGTATTCCGGTCACCAATGCAAGTTGGTTTTTATTGGAGATACCGCGCAGTTACCGCCAGTACATTCTAGTTTAAGTCCCGCTTTAGATGCCTATAAACTCTCACTTAATTTTAATAAAAGGGTAGAGGAAATTGAATTGGATGAAGTAATGCGTCAGCAATTCGATTCTGGGATTTTAGAAAATGCAACGCTTTTACGTGAAACTTTGGAATTTGAAAGTTTCGAAAGTTTTAAATTCGATTTAAAAAACTTCAAGGATATCGTTAGGTTGGTAGATGGCTATGAAATTATGGATGCCATAAACGATGCTTACAGCCAAAACGGCTACGAAGAAACTGCAATCATCGTTCGTAGTAACAAACGTGCTAATTTGTACAATCAGCAAATTAGAAGTCGTATTTTGTTAAATGAAAACGAACTTAGCACAGGCGATTTTTTAATGGTGGTTAAAAACAACTACTTTTGGGTAAAACCAACTTCCGAAGCTGGATTTATTGCCAATGGTGATATCGTTGAAGTGCTCGAAATTTTCACTTTCATTGATTTATATGGTTTCAAGTTTGCTGAAGTAAAGGTGCGAATGGTTGATTATCCAAAAATGCAACCTTTTGAAACCGTATTATTATTAGATACCATTGCATCAGAATCTCCTTCATTAACTTACGAAGAAGGGAACCAACTCTACAACGAAGTTTCTAAAGATTACGCCCATGAAACATCCAATTATAAAAAATTTATGGGTGTGAAAAACAACAAATATTTTAACGCGCTTCAAGTTAAATTCTCTTATGCCATCACTTGTCACAAATCACAAGGCGGACAATGGAACACGGTATTTGTCGAACAACCCTACTTACCAAATGGAATCGATAAGGAATATGTTCGCTGGCTATATACAGCCTGTACCAGAGCAAAAGAGCAATTATATCTCATAGGTTTCAAAGATGATTTTTTTGTAAATTCATAATTAATTATGACCACAGAAACCATTATTAGTATTTGTTTAGGGATCGGACTTTCGGCTTCGGTTGGCTTCAGAATATTTCTGCCGTTGTTTGCTTTAAGTTTGGCAAATTACCTCAATGTTTGGGAACTTAATGAGTCGTGGCAATGGATTGGCAGTACTTCAGCGTTAATTTTATTTGGAGTTGCAACTATAATAGAAATTATTGCATATTACATTCCGTTGGTTGATAATGTCTTAGACAGCATCGCCATTCCATTAGCAACTATTGCTGGAACTTTGGTAATGGTTTCAACCATTTCCGAATTGAGCCCTGTGTTTACATGGACTTTAGCAATTATCGCAGGAGGTGGCACGGCCTCTGCTATTAAAGGAACTTCAAGCGCATCGCGATTAACGTCGACCGTTTCAACAGCGGGTTTTGGTAATAATATATTAGCGAGTATCGAAAATATAATTGCCTTAATTATGTCGGTTATCGCCATTGTTTTTCCGATATTAGCTGCAATTTTAGTTCTTCTAATTTTGTACGTGATTTTTAAGCTTTATAAAAAGATTAGAAAGAGGTCTAAAAATTAGCGCTATTATTTTATTTTTGGTATGAATAAAAAGTCTTTATGAAGATTATTTCAATGATTCCCGCGCGCTATAGTGCCTCCAGATTTCCCGCAAAACTCATGCAAGACTTAGGCGGTAAAACGGTGATTTTAAGAACTTACCAAGCTACTGTTAATACAGGTTTATTTGATGATGTATATGTAGTTACAGATAGTAGTATTATTTTTTCTGAAATTACTTCCAACGGTGGGAAAGCCATTATGAGCAAGAAAGAACACCAATCGGGGAGTGATCGTATAGCCGAAGCCGTCGAAGATGTAGAAGCAGATATAGTGGTAAATGTGCAAGGAGACGAACCCTTTACCGAACGTGAAAGCCTTGAAAAAGTACTAAACGTTTTCAAAACAGATGATCATAAAGAAATAGATTTGGCGTCCTTAATGGTCGAAATTCACGATTGGGAAGAAATTAGCAATCCAAACACGGTTAAAGTTATTGTTGACCAACAGAATTTTGCTTTGTATTTTTCAAGAAGTCCGATTCCCTTTCCGCGAGATAAGGAAGCAGGAACGCGCTATTTTAAACACAAAGGAATTTACGCATTTAGAAAACAAGCACTTTTAGATTTTTATAAATTACCCATGCAATTTTTAGAAGCCACCGAAAAAATTGAATGCATTAGATATTTAGAATACGGCAAACGCATAAAAATGGTAGAAACCTCAGTAGAAGGTGTAGAGATTGATACACCAGAAGACCTAGAACGCGCCAAAAAACTTTGGAAATAATAGCCCTTGAAACCATCTTACAAACATATTAAAGTTATAGGCTTTGATGCCGACGATACACTGTGGGTAAATGAAACCTATTTTAGGGAAGCCGAGGAAAAGTTTGCCGCCATGTTGTCGCAGTTTGAAACGCCAAATAAAATTGATCAAGAGCTATTTCAACTCGAAGTTCAAAATCTGCCTTTATATGGTTATGGTATTAAAGGATTTGTGCTAAGCATGGTTGAAATGGCTTTAAAACTTTCTAATTACACGGTGAAAAATGACATCATTGAAAAAATCCTCAACATAGGAAAAGACATGTTGGATAAGCCAGTAGAATTACTGGATGGTGTACAAGAAGTTTTGTTAAATTTAGAACATAAATATCGATTGATTTTAGTAACAAAAGGTGATTTACTAGACCAAGAACGAAAACTCGAAAAATCAAACTTATCACATTATTTTCATCATATTGAAGTATTAAGCGATAAGCAAACAGCTAATTATTCAAGCTTATTAAATCGTTTAGACATCAAACCATCCGAATTTTTAATGATTGGAAACTCTCTTAAATCCGATGTGTTACCGATTGTAGAATTAAAAGCCAATGCTATTCACGTGCCATTTCACACCACATGGTTACATGAACAAGTTACCGCGAATGAAACCAACGGAAAATCTTATATAACGCTAAATTCGCTAAAAGACATTATTCCATTGTTAAATTAAAAATAAAAACCACAACAAAATTCAATCTCAGTTGTTAATTTTGTTTCAGACTAAAATATATGAGTTTTAAGAATTATCCTATGGTATCACGGGTTGTCTTCGGAAGAGGAAGTTTCAATCAGTTATCAGAAATTATAGAGCCCAAACGTATTAATACCAAAGCACCTTTTATTTATTTGGTGGATGATGTTTTTAAGGGAAAATCATGGATAACCTCTAGAATTCCGTTATCGTATAAAGATGAATTAATTTATATTTCAACTGCAGAAGAGCCAAAAACCTCTCAAGTCGATGAGTTAGTCGAGCAAATTATTTTAAAACATAACGAACGACCTTCAGGTATCATCGGTATCGGCGGTGGTTCTATTTTAGATCTTTCCAAGGCGGTTTCAATTTTACTTACTAACGAAGGCGAAGCAAAAGATTATCAAGGCTGGGATTTGGTTAAAAATCCTGCTGTTTATCACGTAGGTATTCCCACCATTTCCGGCACTGGTGCTGAAGTGTCAAGAACCACAGTACTGACAGGTCCAGAAAAAAAATTAGGTATCAATTCAGATTTTACACCGTTTGACCAAGTAATTTTAGATCCCGAACTAACTAAAGATGTACCAAAAGACCAATGGTTTTATACGGGTATGGATTGTTATATACATTGCGTGGAATCTTTAAATGGCACTTATTTAAATGCTTTCAGCCAAAGCTATGGCGAAAAAGCAATGGAACTTTGCAAATCAATTTTCCTCAAAAGTAGCTTAAGTGACTCCGATAAAGATGAAAAGTTAATGATGGCCTCATGGCACGGCGGTATGAGTATAGCCTATTCTCAAGTAGGTGTTGCACATGCAATGAGTTACGGTTTATCCTTTTTATTAGGAACCAAACACGGCATTGGTAATTGTATTGTTTTTGACCATTTGGGAGAGTTTTATCCAGATGATGTGGCGCTTTTCAAAGAAATGAAAAAATTAAACAATATAAAATTACCACAAGGAATTTGTGCCAACCTTACAGATGAAGAATTCGACATTATGATTAATGTGGCATTGAGTTTAGAACCCCTATGGGAAAATGCTGTTGGTAAAAAATGGAAACAAACCATTACCCACGAAAAATTGAAATCTCTCTATAAACTCATGTAGAATGAGATGGCTTTCAAAATTTATCTATTTTAAATTACTCGGTTGGAAAATCAATGGTAACACTGATTTTTCAAAAAACACCATAAAAAAAGCAGTAATAATTGCAGCACCACACACTAGCTGGCACGATTTCTACATTGGATTGCTATTGAGAAAAATTTGTGGCGTTAAAACTAATTTTATTGGTAAAGCTGAATTGTTTAAATGGCCATTTGGTTATTATTTTAGATCGATTGGTGGTGTACCGGTCAATCGAAAGGAACGACTTGATATGGTAGGGTCTATTGTCGCTATTTTTAATGAGCGTGATGAGTTTAGATTAACATTGGCGCCGGAAGGCACCCGGAAAAAAGTGGATAAGTGGCGAACCGGATTTTATTACATCGCAAAAAAAGCCGAGGTTCCCATTATCATGTTTACTTTAGATTTCGAAAACAAACAAAATAAAGTGTCAGAACCATTTTATCCAACCGATGATGCTGAAGCGGATTTTAAATTCATTGCAGCTTTTTATCAAGGAGTTAAAGGTAAAATACCAGAGTATTCTTAGTGTTTGGCATAACTTTTGCCCTATTAAGTATGTTGATGAAACATAAAGTAAACCTTAATCAAGTCTCTAAAAAGAAACATTAACGCATAAAAAAAGCCACTTAATTGTGGCTTTTTAAATTAGATGTATGTTATTACTATTTTATTTCTTTCATAGCATTGTCAATTAAAGTTCGTAAATGCTGTTTGTGCGCTCTTGATGCAACATCACCAGATGGCGCAGCCATTGATTTAATAGCGTTTAAATTGTAAAGCGCCATAGATTTAGCCGCATTGGTATAACGTGATGCTTGAGTTCCTACTAATGTTCCAATAAGCATATTGGTATATTCAACTTGTAGGTTTTGTCTGAATGAATTTACATTCCCTGAAATGTCAGCTTTAAAAATAGCATTATTTAAATCGGTCATAAAGGCCGATAATGAATATTGGTTACCATATAATTCTGAGTCAGAAATACGCTGAACCGTATTTGGGTGCAACAAATGGTTCAATACATTTTTTTGATAACTTAAAACTTGCTGATGAATTTTCGGGTCTTCAGAACCACGCATAAAATTAAATCCACGACGTTGCATCGCCAAATAGTTATATAAATCGTTAGGCATTTTGTAAGCATTCGGTGAAAAGGCGTACTCGCTTAAAGCTGCCATAGCACGCTTTTGGTCGTCCAAACTTACTGGCGTATATGGTTGTGTTTCGCCTTCTTGACCAGCCATAGCTCTATCCACATAAACACCACCAATATATCTCGAAATAACATTGGTTGCGTTGGCATATTGACCAGAAAGTAAATAATAAACACGTCTTAGTTCTTGATAGGATTCACCTTCATTAGTGAACTTAGGTTTAATATCACCCATTAATTCATTAACCATTTTAATGCGTTCGGTTGCATAACCAATGGCATCGCTCGATAAATCACCGACCATAACTCTTGGATCAATAGCTTTACCTGGCGAACGCATATCATCTGCATCATTTCCGAAAATTAATTCTGGTTTGGTTGATTGATTTAATAAGGCAGTTTTTTCTGCTTCACTTGCAAATGGCGTATACCCAAACTGAATTGCCCAAATATCATATGGTCCAACTGAAGTATCGTAATACTGTCCTTGTTTGCTGCGATCTCTGATGATGTTGATATCGGCATAATCCATAACCGAACCAGTTAGGGCTTTTCCTTTAATAAATTCAGCATCGGCCAGTTGCTCAGGTGTATAAATCTGACTGGCCTTCATATTGTGATTTAAACCTAAAGTGTGACCAACTTCATGCATAATGAGTGCAATCATAGCTTCTTTTTTCATGCGCTCCATTTCTAGATCGTTTGCTTCAGCAGCGGCTAAAACAGCTTGACCAAACATGGTGTTTTCGTGCATGATATGTCCGGCAGAACAAAGCAGTTGATTGTTTTCAATAAGTGAAACTTCTTCACTAAAATTATTACTGGCTGATAAATCGAATAATTTATCGTATAACACTCTATTGGTAAAATGTACATATTCAAGCATGATATCCGCTCCTAAAATCTGTCCTGTTTTAGGGTTCACAAACGATGGACCATAGCCACCAAAAGGTGCTTGCGGTGAAGAAGTCCAACGCAAAACGTTATATCTAATATCACCAGCATCCCAATCGGCATCGTCTGGTTGCATTTTAACCATCATAGCGTTGTTGAAACCAGCTTTCTCAAAGGCTATATTCCATTCTAAAACACCTTTTTCAATGGTTTCACGCCACTCAACTGGAGTTGTGTTTTCCATCCACCAAACTATTGGTTCAATAGGTTCAGAAATAGCGGCTTCTGGATTTTGTTTTACCAATTTCCAGCGGTGTACGAAATCTCTATAGGGTACTGAGTTGGTAGCAGTTTGATCGTTTACTTGTGTTGTAAAATAACCAACGC
Source organism: Paucihalobacter sp. (assembly GCF_036825875.1). Classification (NCBI taxonomy): domain Bacteria; kingdom Pseudomonadati; phylum Bacteroidota; class Flavobacteriia; order Flavobacteriales; family Flavobacteriaceae; genus Paucihalobacter; species Paucihalobacter sp. Next base: position 21,470 of record NZ_DAISXK010000026.1, read on the forward strand.
GCGGATCGTCAAAAAGTGGTTCGTAATCGTTCTCTGGCATTGCTATAAGGCTGTGGTAAACTTTAATACTGACATTTCTCCCATCGGTAACAGCGTCCGAACCATTATTGAGCACAGAAGGGCTGGAATAGACATATTCAACCGCAACATCTGTATTTTTAGGATAGTTTCTAATGGCGTTTACTTTTGTTTTGTTCTTATCTAAATTGCCAAGAGCAAATGACATGGGCGAGGCGCCTGGAAATCGCGGTGGTTTTATTTGAGACAACGTTTCCTGAGTAAATAATTCATCAGCCTTTATAAGATACAATCCCTTTTCTTTATCGTGGGCTTCAATTTTTAAACTTGCCATAATACCAGTACTGGTATTGGCATCTTTGGCTTTAGAAATTGGATTGTTTTCATCAAAATAGAAAGAGGTATTTTGTGTGACGAATTCAATTTTGTCAAAATATTTTTCAATCGTAAATACTTTTGAACCTCTGTAAGCACCTCTGAATGCACCTGCGTCTAAAACACCATCGGCCACTTGATTAAAATGAATATACTCGGTTTTGAAATGGTCATCTGAAATTACCATTTGCAAACTACCACTAACGGTGTCTTGATAAATAGTAAATAAACCCTCAATTTTTTTGCTTTGTTTTACAAGTTCGGCTATCGATTTGTCTGAAGATTTTTTTGTAGTCGCCTCGGTTGGCTCACTACCTTTTTTCTTTTTATCCTTTTTTTGGGCAAAAGAAATCTGTGGTACCATCATAAGTACGATAACTGATGCTACCGCAATGCGATACATGGTTTTTGTTGAAATCATTAAATTTTAGTATAAAGTGAATAATTGGTAATTAATATAGTGTTGAAAATTAAATAATATTCTGATATTTTTGTTTACACAAAATGTTAAAACTCAATGCTAGTCAAATTTCTGAGTGGTTTTCAATGTATTTATCAAGCATTAAATTTGTTTGAGTTTGAAGTTTTTTCTGAAAAAAGTAAGTGTTTCCAAGCAACCAACCTTTAAATCCCATGGCTTGTTTCGCCCAATGCTGTAATATGAATTTGTCTCGGTGATTAATAATTTTTCTATCTTGAAATTGAAATGTGGCATGAATAGAATTGTGAACTTTTCGACCGGTTTTACTAAAGGTGTAAAAAGCTTCCCAATGTGCAGATCCTTCAAATTCGTTGGAAATAATGTTAGAGTATATAATTTTGAAGTCTTTATTTTTTTGAGATTCGCAAAGCATTCGCCACATATTTTTGGCGCGTTCTCCATTTAGTTCACCGAAGGCTGGATCCTGAAATTTTATGTTTTGATGGTAACAGCTTACCATTGTTTCAGCGTCTAACTTACTAAAAGCCTTGTAAAAAGTGTGAATGACTTGCTCCATCCCATAAAGGTAATATAAATTTAGAATTGGACATAAAAAAAAGAGGGCAGAACCCTCCATTTTCATTTATTTAAGACACAGTTTATTCACCTTCATCCATGGTGTGATATACGTTTTGCACATCATCGTCTTCTTCAATTTTCTCCAATAATTTTTCTACATCAGCCATTTCATCGGCATTTAATTTTTTGGTGATTTGTGGGATACGTTCAAAACCCGAAGATAATATTTCAATATCACGACGTTCTAACTCCGCTTGAATGGCGCCAAAACTTTCGAATGGTCCATAAATTAATATACCATCTTCATCGGCAAAAACTTCTTCAGCACCAAAATCAATCATTTCTAATTCTAATTCTTCAGGATCTATATCTCCTGCAGTTACTCTAAAGTTACAAGTATGATCAAACATAAATACGACTGATCCAGAAGTTCCCAAACTTCCATCGCATTTGTTAAAATAGCTTCTTACGTTGGCAACCGTTCTGGTGTTGTTATCGGTAGCGGTTTCAACTAAAATTGCAATACCGTGTGGTGCATAACCTTCAAATAAAACTTCTTTGTAATCGCCTTGATTTTTATCGGAGGCACGCTTTATGGCACGCTCAATATTGTCCTTCGGCATATTTACCGCCTTGGCATTTTGAATGACTGCTCGTAAGCGCGAATTGCTATCCGGATCTGGGCCGCCCTCTTTTACAGCCATTACAATATCTTTACCAATGCGCGTAAAGGCTTTGCTCATGGCAGACCATCGCTTCATTTTGCGTGCTTTTCTAAACTCAAACGCTCTTCCCATTTCTATTGATTTTTTACACTAAATTTATTATTAGAAATACTGTTTTTTTACCGGTACGAATTTAAATAATCTATTAATCGTTAGGTATGTGTTTTGCTAGAAAATTTTCGTTTACTATATTTAATTTTGTGATAATTCTTTGACGGTTATTATTGAGATCAGCATTTGTTTTATTGTAAGTTTTTACGGCTTTGTTAATCTCATTTACTTTTTTATTGTAACTGTCAACCTGCGCTTTGGTACGTTTTTTTTCTGGGGTCTTTTCAAGTGTTTCTTTAATGGTTTCAAAGGCTTCGTTTAAAGCTAAAAATTCAATTAATTTAGGCATTTCTTCATTAGCCTCTTTAATATAAAATTCAAATGCTCGTTGGGTGGCATCAATTATTGAACGGTCGTTTTTATATAAGTCTTGGGTTTTTAATATTTCAAGACCTTCTTTGGCAGACTCACTTAAAGCGTTGGCGTTTTGTTGAATGGCGCTCATGTCATTACGTTCAAGTGCATCCATTAAATAAGCTTCATTTATGCTTGCCTTAAAATGCAAAAGATGTAAAGCGTTGTAATGCTTAAAAACTTCACTGGAAATTTTCATTTTATTACCTAAATCCGATTCCGATTCAATGATGTTTATATTGTGGTTAGCAGCAAAAACTCTAAAATGGGTATCAAATTCTTCATAGGCTTCTTCCATTTTTTTATCGGCTAATTCTTGAGCGAGAATATAGGCTTCCATATAATCGTATGATTGTTCTGCTACTTCTTTTAAATCAATTATTTTTGCATAATCTTGTTTTAAAAGACTTTCATTTAAGCGCATATAAGTTAGTACCTGATTTTTGTATTCGTCACCATCAAATCCTTCAGCCTTTTCAATTTTAGCAATAGCTTTTTCTACCGATTTAACCAGAGTACTGCGTTTGGATTCAATTGCGCGGTCGCTTTTACTATGTGCTAAGGCTTTGGTGTATTTCCACATGTTTTTGGTAATGTTTTCTTGTTCTTCGGACACAAAATCTAAATACTGTGAGGCGTTTTCAAAATTTTGCGACTGCGTAGTGAGCGATAACGTAAGTAACAATAAAAGAAGGGTGTAGTTTTTTTTCATTTGTAAGTTTTAAATTGTGGTGATATTGGTTGTTATTTATAGGTTTAAATTTTAACAGGCTAATTTTCTACTCGTAAAAAGAATTAATTTTCTGCATTTAAATTGATTAAATCTTGCAATATATTATAGGCTTCTTCTATATAAATATCTGACGAAATATCTTTTAATATGTCACCGTTTAACAAGCGATTATTTTCATTGTATTGTAATAGTTCGTTGGTATCGGAACTGTTATTTGCTACCAGCTCTAGCTGAAACTCCGAAAGTCCATTAGTGAATTCCTGCCATTCATTTTTATAGGTTTCAAAATAATGAAATAGATTTTCAAGAGTAAGTGCATAATTGAAGTCTGGATTGATATAGTTATCTAAAATGGCTTTGTTCATTTTTTTAACCATTTCAAAACCTTTATGCGTTTCTAAGCGTTTGGAACTTTTAGATTGTAATGCAGATAAAGGCAGATTTTTAAGTGGTAAATGTTTTAAATTAACACTCACAGAATCGTTCAAAAGGGCATACTTGTTATACAATTCGTTCGTTTTAAAATTGTCATAAAGTGAAGGCAAATTAATATCTGGGATCACACCGATAGATTGATGACTTTTACCAGTAACGCGGTAAAAAGCCTCAATGGTCAATTTTACATAACCTAAATTGTTTTGAGCATCCAAAGGCAGAATAACTTGCGCACTAGACTTGCCGTGACTTGGTGATCCAATTATAACTGCGCGGTTATAATCCTGCATGGCAGCTGCAAAAAATTCCGAAGCCGAAGCACTGTAGTTATTAATAATAATGGCGATTGGCTTTTGAAATAGTGAACCTCGGTTTAAATCTTTAAGGGTAAATGTCTCACCGTTGCTGTATTTAAGTATTGATAGTGGTCCGCGATTAATAAACATTCCAGATAAATCTGCAGCTTCTTTCATCGAGCCACCACCATTAAATCTTAAGTCTAAAACAAGACCGTCAATATTCTCTTTAGATAATTTATACAATTCTTTAGCTATATCATTGGCCAAACCTAAGCCGTTTGGAGATTCCAAATCCGTATAAAAGCCTGGAATACTGATATAACCAATATTTGTATCTTGTTGAAGAACAAAACCAGTTACCGTATTTTCTTCATTTTTTAATTGGCCTTTAGTTAATTCAACTTCTTGAATACTTCCATTTTGCTTTTTAAGTTTAAAAATAACTGTTTGATTTTTTTCGTCATTTATAAAAGCTGCAACATCATCATTGGAAACACAGTAAGTTTCCAATATGTGTTTTTTTGATGTTAATGACTTGATAACATCATTGTTTTCAAAATTACCGTTTAAAGATGCTGCACTTCCTTGAGCAATATGGGCTATTACAATATCACCATCCTTATTTTTGGTGGTTGTAATACCGAAGCTTAAAATATTATTAGACACTGTGGCTTCGTACAAACTTTTATCAACCTCATTAAAAAATGTTGAATTCGGATCTTGATAACTGGTATAGGCGTTTAGAAATAATTCCTTTACTGTATTTTCTAAACCACTATTTTTTTGAAGTAATTCATCTAAAAGACAAATCTGTTTTTGAATTATTTTAGGTTTTAATTCTTTTTCTATCGTGCTAAAGTTTTTTTCCAAACTACTCCAAATGGAATCTTTATCGATGGCTTCGGAGATAATTAAGTAACGTAAATGCTTATTCCAATATTTTCTAATATCTAAGTCGTCTTCAAAATATTGAGTCTTACTTTTTGAAAAGAAGTATAAAGTATCCTTACCCGAATAGTCTAAGATTTCGTTATTTAGAGATTCTATAATGCTTTTGGAATGCAATATACGCTCTCGTAAAACCGTTGCGTATTTACTGATAAAACTACAATCATTCGCATTGATATAATCATCAATTTTGTATTCGTCCGCTTTGAAAAGGGCAATATCTTCATTGATAAAAATGGTTTTATTGACATCTAAAGCTTCAATAAATAAATCATAAACACCCTTGGAAAGGCTGTCGTTTAACAGCTTAGGTTTGAAATGAGATGTTTGAACTACTTTATTAAGTGCTGTAAGCTGCTTGCAAAACTGAACTTCCGATTGCGAAAACACCGTGATGCTCGAAATTATCAACAACCATGCTAATAAAAATAGTCTCATCTAATTTGAATCAGGTCGAAAAATATAAAAATATATTTTTAGATACTAATAAAATCTTTATTCTTCGACCTCAACAATTTGTTCAATAGCTTCTGCTAATTCGAAATCTTTTTCGGTTACACCACCAGCATCATGCGTAGATAGCGATATCTTAAGAACATTATAGGTGTTGCTCCAGTCTGGATGATGATTGAGCGCTTCACATTCAAAAGCAATTCGGCTCATGGCGCTAAAACAATCTTTAAAATTTTCAAATTCAAACTCGGCATAAATTGCATTATCAATAAATTCCCAATCCGGAAAGTGAAGTAATTTTTTTTCAATGATATCAGCTTCTAATTTTTTCATAATTTGTGTATTTAAAGTTTAGCTTAAAGGTACACAAATTGATTTACTTAGTAAGTTCTTCTATCACTTTATCGCTGGTAATCTGTAAATGTTTTGGCAATAAATTATATTTTGGTAGTACAGCCAAGTATCGCTCTTCGTTGGTTGTGTAAACGTGCTTAAATTTGGGTGTGGTTTTAAATCTTCTGGCAATTAAATCTTTCATGAAATCGTCGTGGTGCACCAAATCGGTGCTGCCAAGATGGAATACACCAAACTTATTGCGGTTTATAATGTAATGTATTTGTTGAGTGACTTTTTTATCTAAAGTAACATTCATTACCAGATTTGGAAATATTTCAATAGCTTCTTCCTTTTTTATTGAATCGTTAATTTCCTGAATACGCGGACATTGTAATCCGAATACCATAGGCAGTCGCAAAATAACCACTTGTTTTTTTGGAAGCCTTAGCAACATATTTTCAATTTTTATTTTGAAATGTCCATACACACTATGACTTAGGGTTTTGTCTAATTCATAACTTGGATATTTACTGTAGGCATCAAAAGCATTGGCCGATGATATAAATATAAACTTGCAGTTATTGAGCACTACATAGTCGGCAACATGCTGATGAATTATAGTTTGTAAATGAAAATCGCCACGCAAAGCAGAGATGATTATGCTGGGCTTACAAGCGTTTAATATTTCAACTATATCGTCTTCTTCAATGGCATATTGAAAAAAATGGTTGTTAGCATCAAAGTTTGAATTAGGTGTTCGGTAGGTCGCGAAAGTCTTGTAATACGATGATAATTCTTTGTAAATAGCGTTACCTAAAAAGCCGCTACCTCCCAAAACTAAAACTCTTTGTTTAATTAAATCATCCTTCATATACCAATCCCGCCTTCAATCATATTTATTTGTAGAAAGGAAGTTTCACCACAGTTGCAGGTGTCGCGTTTTTTCTTATTTGAATATTAATTTTATCGCCAAATTTGCTGAATTCTGTTGCAACATAGCCTAAGCCGATTCCTTTTTTCAAGGAAGGCGACATAGTACCTGAAGTAACTTTTCCTATTAAATTGCCATCTAAATCTACAATATCGTAACCACTTCTAGGAACACCTTTATCATCTAATTCAAAAGCGATGAGCTTTCTTTTTAAAACACCCTTTTTCTCTTTTGAAAGTTTAGCTGAATTATTAAACTCTTTAGTGAATTTCACAATCCATCCAAGGCCAGCTTCAAACGGAGATGTATTGTCGTCAATATCGTTACCATATAGACTATAACCCATTTCTAAACGCAAGGTATCACGTGCCGCCAAACCAATTGGTTTAATGCCAAATTTAGCACCAGCTTCAAAAACTTTATCCCAAATTTGTTTTACTTCGGTGTTTTTACAATATATTTCAAAGCCGCCGCTTCCAGTATAACCTGTTGCTGAAATAATTACATGTTCTATGCCTGCAAAATCTCCGATTACAAAGTGATAAAACTTAATGGCAGATAGATCATGACTCGTCAAACTCTGCATAGCTTCAACAGCTTTCGGTCCTTGGATGGCCAACAATGAATAATCGTCGGATAGGTTCCGCATGGTTGCACCAATATCATTTTTTGAACTGATCCAATTCCAGTCTTTCTCAATATTACTAGCGTTAACCACAAGTAAATAGGTGTCGTCTTTAATGCGGTACACAATTAAATCGTCCACAATACCACCGTTATCATTTGGCAAACAGCTATACTGAGCTTTGCCAACTGTTAGCAATGAAGCGTCGTTGGTGCTAACTTTTTGGACTAGCTCTAGAGCTTTTGGGCCTTCAATTAAAAATTCACCCATGTGACTCACATCAAAAACACCAACCGATTTTCGCACAGTTTCGTGTTCTGCATTTACGCCTTCGTATTGAACTGGCATGTTGAATCCTGCAAATGGTACCATTTTGGCGCCTAAAGCTATATGAGTTTCGGTAAGTGCGGTATTTTTCATATTTTGAATAAATTTATGGTTTTATAAGGTCCAAAAACAGTGCAAAAGTATCGAAATTAATCTGTTTTAAGGTGGTGGAAACAGCAATAAAAAAGTGTTAATTTTTTGTCTTTCGAAAACATTTGCAGATAATATTCTTAATTTTCGTCATCAAACAAAGGAACCTTTATGAAACAATTATTAATCGTCATTTTTTTCTTATTCATATTACCGAGCGTGTTTACCCAAAATGGCAAACCAACCGATTATTTATCATCCGAATTTCATAAAAGTAGGAGAGACGCGCTTCGTCAAAAAATGCCAGCAAATAGTGTGGCTTTATTTTTTGCGAATGCAGTGAGAAATAGAGCCAATGATGTAGAATACATTTACCACCAAGATCCAGATTTTTACTATTTAAGTGGCTATCGAGAACCACACGCTGTCTTGTTGATTTTTTCGGAGAACCAAACAAGCGCTTCTGGCGAAACCTATAATGAAATGCTGTATGTGCAACAGAAAAATGAAAGGATGGAGCAGTGGACAGGCGAGCGATTGGGCATTGAAGGCGCAAAAACCCAATTGGCTTTTGAACAGGTTTTTAATGGTGAAGATTTTTTGAATAATCCCATCGATTTTATGAGCTTCGACAAGGTGTTGTTTAAGGATTTTTTTGATGATTATCGCGATACTCGTGATCCTGCAGATTTATATAATTTAATAGCCCATTTCAAAAATCAAGTTGGGTTCAACATAGAACGCAATGTTTCTAACGAAACCCCGAATATCGAATTAAAACAACAAGGAACCATAACCCAGCGGGCAAATATTGATACGCGGACCATCAGTACCTATATGGCTTCACTACGAGAAATTAAAACCGATGACGAATTAAAATTATTAACCAAAGCCATAAGAATTTCAGCACAAGGTCAAATTGAAGTGATGAAAGCCATGAAACCAAACATGAGCGAAACTGAAATTCAAGGCATTCACGAGTTTGTTTATAAGAAATACGGAAGTGAGTTTGAGGGTTATCCAAGTATTGTTGGAGCAGGCAATAATGGTTGCGTTTTGCATTATATTGAGAATTCAAAAATGAATGTTGAAGGCGATTTAGTATTAATGGATTTAGGTGCTGAATACCGAGGTTATACGGCCGATGTTACCAGAACCATTCCATCGAGTGGTAAATTTTCGACAGAACAAAAATTAATTTACGATTTGGTATACGATGCTCAAGAAGCAGGTATTGCAACCTGTGTAGTTGGCAATAGTTTCAGAAATCCTGATAGCGCTGCTCGAAAGGTGATTAGTGAAGGTTTGGTAAAACTGGGCATTATTAAAAATGCAAGTGAGGCTGGTAAATATTTTCCACATGGCACCTCGCATCATATAGGTCTGGATGTTCATGATCCAGGATTGTATCAAAATTTTAAAGTCAATATGGTTTTAACCGTTGAGCCTGGAATCTATATTCCAAAGGGAAGCGACTGCGACGAAAAATGGTGGGGTATAGCCGTTAGAATCGAAGACGATATTTTAATTACCGAAAACGGTCCTGTCAACCTCTCAGCAGAAGCACCGAGAAAATCTGACGAGATAGAGGCACTGATGAAAGAAAAAAGTGTGCTTGACGGTTTTGTGTTACCGGACTTGGATTAACCAAATTCCTGCGAAAGCAGGAAACTCAGTTGTGGAAGTTTCAAATTTAGAACTCTTCACTTAGGTATAAGATAGAATTCAGTTAAATTCTTTTCTTTCACTTGGTTTTATAATCATTCTAAAAGACTGGTCTTTATTGATATAATATCCTAACCAGTTGTAAAGTGTGCGGAGTTTATTTCTAAAATTCACCAATCCCATAATATGAACAAAAATCCAAATGAGCCATGCGATGAAACCTTTTAAAAAATACTTATGTTTTGGAAAATCTACGACAGCCTTATTTCTTCCGATAATAGCCATTGAGCCTAAATCTTTATATTTGAAAGGCTTCCGTGATTCAGGGCTGATTAATAAATTTTCAGCTAATTGTTTAGCTTGTTGCAAAGCAGCTTGGGCTAGTTGAGGATGTCCATCTGGAAAATTTTCATCGCCTGAAACTATGGCACAGTCGCCCAAGGCGTAGATATTATCATAACCTTCAACCAAATTGTAAGCATTGGTTTTTAAGCGGTTACCTCTACCGTAATTGTTAGGTGAAAAACCATCAAACCTTTTAGCTGAAATTCCAGCTGCCCATATCAAATTTCTAGTAGGAATTTCGATACCGTTTGATAGTATAACGGTTTCATCCTTAAAATCTTTAACCAAGGTATTCAAAATAATGTTTACACCAAGTTTTTGAAGCTTATCATGCGTATAGACTTGCGATTTTTTTGACATAGAAGATAAAACTGCATCCTGCCCGTCTATTAAATAAATATCTCCCAAATCGTCGGCACGTAATTCAGGATAATCTTTGGTAAGAATGTTGGAGCGCATTTCTGCAAAAATTCCTGAAAGTTCAACACCTGTTGGACCAGCACCAGCAATTACGAAGGTTAATAATCTTTTACGTTTGTGAATGTCTTGTGTACGAGTAGCGCGGTCTAATCGCGTAAAAATCACGTTTCTTAAGGATAAAGCATCACTTATGGTTTTCATTGGCAAGCTTTTATCCTCAATGTTTTTGTTGCCAAAAAAGTTGGTTTCAACACCTGTGGCCATCACGAGTACGTCATACTGTAGCTCTCCATTATTCAGAATAATTTTGTTGTCCGAAGGCACTACTTCTTGCAATGATCCTAGACGAAAAAAGGCATTTTTATTATGTCTTAATATTTTTCGGAAGGGATAACTAATGGCCGATGGCTCCATAAAACCCGCGGAAACCTGGTACAATAGCGGCGGAAAAAAATTGTAATTATTGGTGTCGACTAAAATAATTTTGTAAAGATTGTTGTTGTGTAACCGTTTAATTAATTCAATACCAGCAAATCCTCCACCTACAACAACTATTACTTTTTTGTTTTCCATTTTAAAAAGATTTGAGTCACAAAGATAATTCTTGTGAAGCGAGATTCATTTTAATTTGGTTTAAGAATTAAAATTTTTATGGGAATGTAAAGAAATATGGTTTGAATTTTAGGATATGATAGTAAAGTTTTGCTTTTATTGTTAAATACTATTAAATCAGATAATTTTTATAAAGTTGATAACTTATCTGATTAATGTCTTTAAAAATAGTAACTAAAATTCCAAAACAAGGTTCATTCTATGTTCTTAATAGAAATGCCTTCAATTCATCATAACTTGATATCTGAATTGCCTTCTTCTTTTTATCCATTACACTTGCTATTTGCGGCGGTAAGTCTATGTTTTCTCTAATAGTTTCTTCAACCACGTCCAAGAACTTAGTAGGATGTGCGGTTTCAAGAAACACACAATGGGTGTTAGGATATTCTTTTAAATAATCCATAGCGGCCAAATAGCCGACAGCGCCATGTGGATCTGCAATATAACTATAATCAAAGTATAGCGTTTTTAAGGCTTCTCTGGTTGCATTATCACCATAACTTTTAGAGGATAAATTTTGTTTTAAATCAGCAAAATTATGTTTGTAAATTTCCTGAATACGCACAAAGTTGCTCGGATTACCAACATCCATAGCATTACTGATGGTAGCTATGGTAGGCTTGGGATGGTATTGTTCGGTTTCAAGATAAGTAGTAACAACCTTATTGCTATTGTTAGCGGCTATAAAATGCTGAATAGGTAGACCCAATTGTTGTGCCATCATACCAGCACATATATTCCCAAAATTTCCGCTAGGCACTGAAAAAACAATGTTTTTATGTTGTTTATGAAGTTGCTTATAAGCAAAAAAGAAATAAAACATTTGTGGCAACCAACGCGCCACATTAATAGAATTTGCGGAAGTAATCTGAATTTTATCAGTAATTTCAGAATCTAAAAAGGCACGTTTTACCATATCTTGACAATCGTCGAAAACGCCATCAACCTCCAAGGCTTTAATATTTTTCCCTTGGGTGGTTAATTGCTTTTCTTGAATATCACTCACTTTGCCGCTTGGGTAAAGAATAACCACTTTCACACCTTTTACACCCAGGAATCCATTGGCAACTGCACCGCCAGTATCTCCTGAAGTTGCCACCAAAACTGTAATATCTTTTGTGTTGTCGGTGTTAAAATAACCAAGGCATCGCGACATAAAACGTGCACCCACATCTTTAAATGCCATTGTTGGACCATGAAACAATTCTAAGGAAGAAATATGATTATTTATTGGCACAATCGGAAAATCAAAACATAGCGTTTCTTCAACGATAAGCTTTAAATCTTGCTCAGGAATTTCGGGTACAACAAACTGTTTGATGACCTCAAAAGCAATCTCGTTGTAAGAAAGCTCGTCAATTTTCTGAAAAAAGGAATCAGTTAACTTCAAAATGGTTTTTGGAAAATACAAGCCTTTGTCTGGTGCGAGACCTTTAACCACAGCTTCTTTAAAGCTTGCTATGGGTGCTTGTTTGTTGAGTGAATAGTAGTTCATTGTCGACTATATAAAAGTTGTCCTTATTTAAATGAATTTCACTGTGAAATTCTCCGCTTCTTTGCGAAACCTTTAGTTTGCAAAGTATAATTTTAGCCCAATCGTTACAAAACCTTCATGCCTTGAATATTGATTTTAGACACATGAGTTTCATAAGCAATGGTTGTTGCTTTGTACACCTTTCTAATTGCGGTCTCCACTTTTTTAGCCGTTTCTAGGCCTTCACTTAAAACAAAAATGGAAGGACCGGAACCTGAAATCCCCGAGCCCAGAGCTCCAGCATTTAAAGCGGTATTTTTCACCTCATGAAAATGAGGTATCAATTGACTTCTGTAAGGCTCAACCACAGCATCGTGCAAGGAACGTTTTAATAATTCGTAATCACTTGTATGCATGGCGTGAATAAGACTACCAAGATTAGCCCATTGTGCTATAGCATTTTCCATAGGAATGTGTTTTGGCAACATGGCTCGTGCATCAGCTGTTTTGATTTCAATTTGCGGATGAATAATGGTGGCAAATAAATTATCAGGGGCTGGTATTTCTAAAATTTCTAAAGGTTTTAAGCTTCTAACCAGAGTAAAACCGCCAAAAATAGCTGGCGCAAGATTATCGGCATGCTCTGCTTGACTGGCAATGGCTTCACCTTTCATGGCAAACTTTGTGAGTTCTGTTTTATTGAATGGTTTACCTAGCAATTCGTTAATGGCAAATACACTTCCAGCGGCACTGGCGGCACTGCTGCCGATACCACTTCCGGGCATGATTTTTTTATGAATTTCAATTTCAAATCCGAAGTCTAAATTTAAAGACTCTACCAAAGCCTTAGCTGATACACCAGCAACATTTTTATGGGTTTCAAAAGGCAAATCAAACCCTTCAATTTTTGTAATGTGTATGCCTTTTTTTGGTGTTGTATTAACTACCATTTCATCGCCAATGGTATCTAGGCAAAACCCTAAAACATCAAAACCGCATGAGACGTTAGCTACGGTTGCAGGTGAAAAAATACGTATATCTTGTGCTTTAAATTCCAAAAAAAAATGATGATTTTAAGTTAATTGTATTAGTTTTTTTATTAATTCATGATGATTAATTACCGACTTCCAACCCTTATAATATCCGCAAATAATCCAGATGCAGTTACATCGGCACCAGCACCAGCTCCTTTAATAATCATTGGTTGTTCTGGATAGCGATGTGTGTAAAACATCACAATATTATCTTTTCCTTCCAAATTATAAAACGGATGACCTAGCTGAATTTCCTTTAATCCAACACTTGCCTTGCCATTATTAAATTCGGCTACATATTTTAACTGACAATTTTTTGATTGTGCCGATTGGTATAATTTTTGAAAATGCGCTTCATCATTTATAAGTGTTGTGTAAAAATCATCAACACTGTCACTATTCAAATTTGCTTCGGTTAGAAACGATTTGTTGGCGATGTCTTCTATATTCATTTCGCATCCGCTTTCCCTTGCTAAAATCAGAATTTTTCGCGCTACATCTACACCGCTTAAATCAATTCGTGGATCTGGTTCTGTATAACCTTCAGCTTGGGCCTGTTTAACAACATCATGAAACTTGGTGCTGTCATTAAAATTATTAAATACAAAGTTTAAACTTCCAGATAAAACGGCTTGAATAGAAGTGATTTTATCGCCTGAAGCAATCAAATTATTCAATGTATCAATAATTGGTAATCCTGCGCCAACATTTGTTTCAAATAAATAAGGGACGCTGTATTTGCGCGATAGTGTTTTAAGCGTTTTATAGGTTTCGAAGTTACTTGACGCGGCTATTTTATTACAAGCCACTACCGCAATACTTTGTTTAAGATAAGCAGGGTACATCTCAGCCACGGCTTGATTTGCCGTAATATCAATAAAAATACTATTGCGTTTATTTATAACAATAATTTGATGTAAAAAACCTTCTAAAGTTGCGGGTTGACCTTTTTCAAGTAAAGTTTTCCAATTAGTAAGGTTGATACCATCTTCGTCAAAATACATTTTTCTCGAATTGGATATGCCAATGACTCTAAGATTGATGTGGAGCTGATCTTTTAAAAATTTTCGCTGTTGATTTATCTGAAGAATAAGTCGTTCACCAACATTTCCAACGCCAGTAATAAATACGTTTAATTGTTTGGTTTTTTCTTCAAAAAATGATTCGTGAAGTGCATTTAGTGCTTTTTTAACATCTTTTTCAGCGATAACCGCTGAAATATTACGTTCGGATGCACCTTGGGCAATGGCTCTTACATTAATATTGTTTTTTCCTAGTGAGCTAAACATTTTGCCACTTATGCCTTGGTGGTTTTTCATATTGTCACCAACCAAAGCTACAATTGAAAGACCTGTTTCAACAATAAGCGCATCTAGTTTTTTCAAAGATATTTCATACTCAAAAGTTTTATTGATGGCTCTTGCAGATTGCAAAGCATCATTGGTCGATACTCCAAAACAAATGGAATGCTCTGAAGACGCTTGGGTTATAAAAATAATATTAATTTTTTCCTGTGCCAAGGTTTCAAACAAACGCTTTGAAAACCCTGGAATACCCACCATGCCATTTCCTTGTAGCGTTAATAAAGCTATGTTATCTATATTACTGATGCCACTCACGCTGTTTTTACCATTATTCACGTGATTGGTAATAAGTGTGCCGTTAGCCTCTGGATCTAAAGTATTTTTTATGAGAATAGGAATATTCAAATTTAAAGCAGGTTGCACTGTTGGCGGATATAAAACTTTCGCGCCAAAATGAGATAATTCCATGGCCTCTTGATACGATAAACGCTCAATTGGAAAGGCCTGTTTTACCAATTTCGGGTTGGCCGTAAACATACCACTCACGTCGGTCCAAATTTCCAGTTGATTTACTTCTAATGCTGCGGCAATAATAGCAGCCGTGAAATCGGAGCCACCGCGACCAAGCGTTGTAAATTCTCCATCTTCCGATTTCGAAACAAAACCTGGTAAAATAGTGATGGCCTTCGGTGCTTTAAAATAGTTACGGATATTGGCGTTGGTTATTTCATAATTCACTTCAGCTTTTGTGAAATCAGAATTGGTGACAATTAATTCCTGACTGTTTTTTCGAACCACATCAATAGCTCTGTTTTGCATCGTTTCCGTGATAATATAAGACAATAAAAGTTCACCATAACTGACCAGTTTATCAGAGGTCTTTGGTGATAATTCGTTAATAAGAAAAATACCATCTAATAATTTTTTTAACTGGCCGAGTTGTTCTGCTAAATAGGTGTTAAGTGAATTTTGAGTTGTTGGATTTAATTCGGAGAACAATTGAAAGTGACACGTCTTTATTATTTCGAACCCTTCGTTGTAAGATTCATCACCTAATTGCGCTAATCTCC
>NZ_DAISXK010000026.1:37163-42884 GCF_036825875.1 Paucihalobacter sp.
TCAGTAATGCCACCAACGGCCGACACTACACATATCACTTCGCTATTCTTGGCGTAGCTTTGTAATATCGAAATAACGCTGTTGATGTTTGTTGTGGTTCCCACTGAGGTACCTCCAAATTTTAATACATGCATAGTTTTTTGTTTTGATAATTTAAAAATTAAATTTCAAAATTTTCAATCGATTGGTTTACAGAAATAAATTCTAATCGAAAGTTTATTGTTTCTTGACACTAAGCGACCAAAAGTATCATTTTTAAAGGGATAAAAAAACTAAGAAGCCAATTTTTGAACTGTATTTTCGCATTTTTAGAGTTTGATTAATGAACCTCTATTTATAAGTCTTATTTTTACATTATCTGTTAAAAATGAGTACAAAATGAAGGTTTATTCTAAAAAACAAATATATAACGGCGATAAAATCACCATAGAACGCGAAGGAATTACATCGGTAGATTTAATGGAAAGAGCCGCAACTGAAGTTTTTAATTGGATGCACTCAAGAATGCAAGGTGCACAAGTGCCTATTCATGTGTTTTGTGGCATCGGTAATAATGGTGGAGATGGTTTGGTTTTGGCCAGACATCTTGTAAATCATGGTTACAATGTGAAAGTTTATGTTGTTAATTGTAGTGACAGAAGATCTAAAGACTTTTTAGTTAATTACGAAAGATTAAAACAAACCTCAAAAAATTGGCCTGCACTTTTGAAATGTGCCTCTGATTTTCCCGAAATCTATCCTGATGATATTATTGTAGATGCTATTTTTGGAATAGGATTAAATCGACCTGTTGATGTGTGGATTTCATCATTATTCAGACATTTTAGAAATTCAAAAGCATTCACCTTATCTATTGATATTCCTTCTGGATTATTTATTGATGCGATTCCTCAAGACGATAATAATGTAGTTTGGGCTAACTACACCTTAAGTTTTCAATCTCCAAAATTGGTATTTTTTCTACCACAAACAGCGAAATTCACACAGCAATGGGAAGTTTTGGATGTAGGTTGGGACGCTGACTACCTTCAATCAACAGAAACTGAGGCGCAACTTATAAGTAAATTTGAAGTGTTACCACTTTACAAACCGCGAGATAAATTTGCTCATAAAGGTAATTTTGGTCATACCTTAATAATTGGCGGTAGTTATGGTAAAATTGGTGCTGTTAATTTATCGGCTAGATCATCACTGGCTACAGGTGCTGGAATGGTAACAGTTTATGTGCCAAAATGTGGTTACATTCCTATTCAAACTAACTTCCCTGAAGCAATGGTTATCACCGATGTAGATGACGATGTAATTACTGATATAAAATACGACTTGAAACCAAGCGCTATCGGTATTGGTATGGGATTAGGAACTAATGAGGCTACTATTTTAGCTTTGGAATCATTTTTAAAAAATCAAAATTCACCAATCGTTATGGATGCTGATGCTCTTAATATTGTATCAAAAAAACGAGGATTAATAAAGCTAATTCCTGAGTTATCCATACTTACACCACATCCAAAAGAATTGGAGAGATTGGTCGGAGTGTGGAAGGACGACTTTGACAAAATTTCAAAAGTGAAGTTGTTTTCGAAGAAACATTCATTAATAATAGTTATTAAAGGATTCAATACGATGACCGTTTTAAAAGATAAACTGTATATAAACACAACAGGAAATCCTGGTTTGGCAACCGCTGGGACTGGTGATGTTTTAACTGGAATTATTTCGGCTTTAATCTCCCAAGGTTATGAGCCACTCGACGCTGCGGCTTTCGGTGTATATTTACATGGCAAATCGGCCGATATAAAAGTGCAAACTTATGGCTATCAAAGCTTGATAGCTTCTAACGTAATAGAAGGAATAGCTGATGCTTTTTTAGATTTGTTCACCCAGCCAGAAGTGCCTGTAGAAAACGATACCGATAATGTATAAAACTCAAAAATGTTTATGCATCTTTGTAGTCTAATTTAGCTTGTATTCAACCATCATCAACAATGAATTTAATACATCATATTTCAGATTCACCCTTAAACTTAAGTATTGTTCAAGATATTATAATGCAAAATAAAAAACTTGAACTATCAGGATCGGCTATTCAAAAAATCACAGAATGCCGAAAGTATCTCGACCAAAAGCTCAAAGAAAATATAAATCCAATTTATGGTATTAATACAGGATTTGGATCTTTACACAATGTAAAAATCAGCTCTGAAAATTTATCAAAACTTCAGGAAAACTTGGTCATGTCGCATGCTTGCGGAATGGGAAATGAAGTCCCAGAAAAGGTCGTGAAATTAATGTTGCTACTCAAAATACAATCCTTAAGCTATGGCCATTCAGGCGTTCAATTAGCAACGGTTCAAAGGCTGGTAGATTTTTATAATAATGACGTTCTGCCTATTATTTATACCCAAGGATCTTTAGGTGCGTCAGGCGATTTAGCGCCGTTAGCCCATATGTCTTTACCAATTATAGGAAAGGGAATGGTTAAATATAAAGGTGAACAATTAGCATCTTCTGAAGTTTTAAAACAGTTTAATTGGAAGCCAATACAATTACAATCAAAAGAAGGATTGGCGTTACTCAACGGCACCCAGTTTATGATTGCTTATGGTGTTACTGGTTTAATAGAAAGTTTTAAGTTGTCTTATTTCGCCGATTTAATTGGAAGTATTTCTTTAGATGCTTTTGATGGAAGAATAGAGCCATTTAATGAACTAGTTCATTTAGTAAGACCGCATAATGGACAAATTCAAACAGCCAAACGAATTGCTGATTTTTTAGAAGGCAGTGAGATAATTACCCAAGAAAAAAATCACGTTCAAGATCCCTATTCATTTAGATGTATGCCGCAGGTACATGGCGCAACAAAGGATACCTTAAAATTTGTTGAGCGCACATTTATTACCGAAATGAATGCGGTAACCGATAATCCAAATATATTTATTAATGCTGACGAAATAATATCAGGTGGTAATTTTCACGGGCAACCGTTGGCACTCGCATTAGATTATTTAAAAATAGCCATGGCAGAGCTCGGTAATATTTCTGAAAGACGCACTTTTCAATTGGTTTCAGGTAATAGAGAGTTGCCAGCTTTTTTAATAGATAACCCAGGATTAAATTCAGGATTTATGATACCGCAGTATACTGCTGCCAGTATAGTAAGTGCCAATAAACAACTAGCAACACCAGCGAGTGTTGATTCTATTGTATCTTCAAACGGTCAAGAAGATCACGTGAGCATGGGTGCCAATGCAGCGGTGCAATCTTATCAATTGATCGAAAATGTAAAAAGTATTTTAGCAATTGAATTATTAAATGCTTCTCAGGCTTTGATGTTTCGTTTTCCAAAAAAATCATCTTTATTCATCGAATCATTTCTGAAATCATATCGAAAAGAGGTGAAATTTGCATCTGAAGATCAAATTTTTCATGAATCAATGAAAACTACTGTGTCATTTATCGATGATTTTTGCATAGAAAATATAATGCTGTTCGACTAAATGCACAATTAAAATGTTCAAGTGTTTTTTTGCCAAAAAAATGCTAATTTTATTTGTAAGACAGTAATTTAAAATCTATTTTTGATTCATAATGTAACAGACGTGAGTCTTTTTTAATTGATTTTTGAAACTTTTTTTAAAAGTTAATAAAATCCTCCCTTTATAAAATTGTTAATAGCAAACAATTGATTTTTAGCACTATTTTTTAGATTTCAACAATCTAAGCCAGTTTTATGGTTTTGATATATGAAATTTATGTTCGGGTCCCAAGCCTACATTTTAAACCACTGCAAAGTGTTATGTTAGACAATTATTATTGTCGCTCTTAAGTGTTAAGATAATTTTAATTTAAACCAAATGTTATGTTTATGAGCAATTTTACCCGAAGAGGTAGCGGCGTCAAATTTTGGCAAGCTATCTCAAATTTATCGTGTTGTAGCGTTGATCTTATTACCAAACAAATAAAAAGTGTGAAGGCTCTTGCCTTTATCGCTCTTTTTGCGTTTAGTATAGGTTCGACGTTTGCACAAACAGCAAACCGAAGTGTTTTCTTCGATCGCTGTGTTGACGACCGTCCTGCACCAAATTTTGATGCAGCTGACTTTGCAATGATTTTCCAAACAGAATGCGGAGAATCAGAATTAACTTTAACAATCACCGAAAATGTTCAAGGTGATGATTGTAATTGGCAAGTAATTTATTCCTATAATATAAGTTGTGGGGATTTTTCTACTACCACCAAAGAATTTTTTGAAGGTGGCGATAGAACAGCGCCAGAATTAATTGGAGAAATCCCTGATGGTCAGGCAGGTCTTAACTTTTGTTTTGATGCCATTCCAGCTGGTCCTTCAATTGATGACATTGCTTTACTTTTCGAAGATGAATGTAGCGATGTAACAGTTACCAAAATTGGTCAACCAACTGGAGATGATTGCGAATGGAGTGTTATTTATTCCTATGAGGTTTTTGACGCTTGTGGTAACCAGTATGGTGAAGATATTAGAATTGAATATTCTGGTGGTGATACCGCTTCACCTGTGCTTAAAAAGGGAGCCACAATTCCTTCTGGAAATTTAGCTTCAGAACTTTGTTTCCTAGAAAAAGAACAAGGACCATCGGAAGAAGATATAGCTGCTCTTTTTGAAGACAACTGCGGTGATATAAACGTGGTTAAATATTCTTATTCTAAAGGTACAGATTGTAAATGGATGGCTGAATACACATACATCATTAGTGATGATTGTGGAAATGAGGCGGATCCTGTGATTATTGTATATCAAGGCAGAGATGATGAAGCACCAGTACTTAATGGTATTCCAGAAGACACAACGGCTTCATGTTTAGATGCCCTTCCACAAATCGCTAAGGGTAGCATAACTGCTACTGATAATTGCGATAATAATGTAGAAATTGTATTCGTTGAAGATACTAGTGAATTAGGCTTAGCTTGCGAAGGCGGTATAGTTGTTAGAACTTGGACAGCTACGGATGATTGCGGAAATTCCGTAAGCGAATCACAAACTATTATTGTAGAACCAGCTCCTCAAGCCGAATTTGATGCTATCGAAGATTATTCTATAGCATGTGAAGACTTATCTAGTTTTCAAGCTCCAATTTTAGGATATAGTAATGGTATCCTTAAAGGCGCCTGTTTAATCGAAGGAGAAGTACAAGGTACATTTGAGCCTTTTACCGAAAACTGCGGATCCTTCGTGGTTAGCTTTGAATATATTGATGAGTGTGAGAGAGTATCTACTGCTTCAGTTACAGTAACTGTGGTTGATGAAACGGCCCCAACATTCACGGCACCTGCAGATATCGAAATCTTTACCGATGCCGATTGTGCTTACGATGCTTCTATAGGAGTTACAGGTGATGTAACCGATGAAGCTGATAATTGTACTTTAGAATTAGAAGCTACTTACGTTGATTCAGTTGCTGATGGTCAATGCGAAGGCAGCAAAATAATTACCAGAACTTGGTCATTAGTTGACGAATGTGGTAATGCAGCCGCCGATCAAGTACAAATCATAACCGTAACCGATAATATCGCACCAACATTCACTGCACCAGCAGATATCGAAATCTTTACTGATGCTGATTGTGCTTACGATGCTTCAGTTGAAGCTACCGGTGATGTAACCGACGAGGCCGATAACTGTACTTCAGAATTAGAAGCTACTTACGTAGATAAAGTTGCAGATGGTGAGTGTGAAGGCAG
>NZ_DAISXK010000027.1:0-42253 GCF_036825875.1 Paucihalobacter sp.
AAACCATATTTAATAGATTTTAAAACAGGTAATTGAATAAAAAGCCAGCACATAAAAGCACCTGCCCAAAAGTGGCGGTTCAGTTGTTAAATCAAGATTTATGCTTCAATCAAAGTTTCTGCTTGGCTGACAGTGAAGTGCTTCGAAATAGCCACCTTCGGGTAGCTACGAAACGTTGGGCAGCATTATGAACAAAGTACTTCTAATATTGATATTGTTCATTGGATTTACATTATTTGGACAGAATGTAAAGATTCAAAATGGTATAGCTTATACTACAAATAAGAATAAGTTGCAGGCTCGTCCTAACTACTATGCATGTAACAATGATAATCAAACATTTAAAATTGGAAGAGCAGAAATAAAGTTTATTGAAGAAAATATTCTTTCAATAGAAAACAAATATAATTCGGGCTTAAGTAGATTTAATTTAAGAATTGAAATTGACAATAATTTGAACATTAAAGAAAGTAGCTATTATACTTGGTATGATTATGTTGATGGTTCAGAAACCACATATGAAATAAAAAAAATAAAACTCATATTAAATAAAAATCCATTTGAAGAACATAATCTCAATGATTTTAAAGGGAAGTTTATACTAAAAATAAAAATGACTTATAAACCTGGAGAATTAATGTCCGCATACGGAACAAAATCAAAAACGGAATATTTTAAATTTAAGGGATTTTTTGAATGTCAATAATAACGCAGCCCAACACCGGTAACCATTGTACAAGACCATAATTTAACAAAACACAAATCCAAATATCCCGTTAGCTATCGGGATTAATACTATTTTACCTTTTAGATTGTTGCGATTGTTATCTTTTTTGGCGTCCTGATATCGGTGGTATTTCTCATATAAAATGTTTTTTTATTTTTATATCGTTGTTTAAATTTGAATATTATCTTAAATAACTACCATTCCAATTATAAGGAAAAACAACATTTATGAATTTCAGACATTTTCTTCTTACCACCGCAATTCTATTCAGTTTATTTATAAATGCACAAAATGATTTTCAAATCGGCGCTAAAGCTGGCGTAAATTATTCTGGGTTTAATGTTAACGGAACAAGTTCATATACTGATGCATTTGGTTTATTGGCAGGCGTGATAGCAGAATATCAACTCTCAAATACCTTTTCAATTCAGCCAGAATTAATTTTCATACAAAAAACAGGCGGTAGAGAAACACCATCAAATTTACCTGGTGGATTAATTAGAGCTGACCTCTCCTATATTGATTTACCAATTAGCGGAAAGTATTACTTTTTTAAAGGCTTTGCCGTAGAGTTTGGACCGCAGTTAGATATCTTAATCAATGATAAAACAACCATTGCCTTTAATAATGACAATTCAGAACCAAATCCAGCCAACATAGAAACCAATGCAATTCAGCTGTCAATAAATTTAGGATTTAGCTATAAAATTGCTCAAAAATATTTAGTGCAGTTTCGTTACTCACATGGTATAACACATATATATAAAGATTTGGACGCAACAAATTCAGTATTTGCCTTGTCTGTTGGTTATTTCTTCTTAAATAAATAAAAATTCAAAATCAATACCTTAATGATGACTCACACAGTCATGTATATAATTATAAACAAGCATATCAAACCAAAATCACACATGAAAAAACTACACTTACTACTGGTAATTTTAATAGGCATCAATCTCAACAACTGTTCATCGGACGACAACGACAATAATTCGCAAGACCCAATTGTAGGTGTTTGGAATGAGGTTAGGGTTGTTGATATTGTAGATAGCGGGACTTTTATTGAGGTGTCCGACGCTTGTGAAGTGCAAAACAGTCAGACCTTTAATTCCAACCAATCTTACGCTTTTAAATTGTACGATAATGAATTTGGAGATTGTGTTTATTTACTGGAAAGCATTCAAGGAAACTGGAGTAGAAATGGCGATTTTTATGATATCAATTATACCTATCGCGATGTCACTACTGGAAACGAATTTGACAGTAATGAATTTGTTGAATACGACCAAAGAGAAATTCTGATTGAAAATGATACTTTAAAAATTAAATACACTTTTAACAGCCCTTACAATCTCACCATTATAGAATATACGAAATAGGAAACAGTTTGTGAAATTTTACTGAATGGGTGGCAAGTTTCCCAACCATAGTTTTACTCTGATGGTTTGGGGCAAAGATTTACATAAGTATGATACACCATTACAAGACCTCAGTAACCAACTGATAGCCAATACTGCCAAGGTTAACCTCTATAAAAGCCGTGTGCAAATTACCATCCGAAAACCGCGATATATTGAAATATTGGAGTTGTAAATAGTGAGAGTCAAGGTTATAAACTTGGCGGAACCAGTATCAATACTATTAAAGGTGTAAAAAACTCTAAATAAACTTAATAATCAACATTTCTACCTTCATTAATCTGTAAAAGATGTAACTGATTTACAACATAACGTAACACTTCACACTTTAAAAATTTACATCTTTCATTCTGTTAAAAAATACAGTTACCTTGAAATTAGAATTTGTATGAATAATTTAAAAAGTTGTATTGATGCTTGCCTGATGTGTGTGGCCACATGCGAAAAATGTGCTTCAGATTGTATTAAAGATGGCAACACTGCCTGTGCTTTACTATGCCGTGACTGTGCCGATATTTGTGCTTTAACAGCCAGATTTGATGCCAGAGATTCGGAATTTAGCCGGGAACTGCATCGCTTATGTGCTATAATTTGCAAGGCTTGCGCCGAAGAATGCGACAAGCATACCGACCATCGCTATAGCTGTAAAGCTTGTGCTGACGCTTGTAAAAACTGCGCGGCCATATGTGAAGAACTATCATAGTTGAAAACCATATGAACTAATATATATAGTCCTTTTCATGAACCATTACACTCAACATATAATATTGACAATCGTCTTCAAAACAATGCATTAATAACACATAAATACAACAGAATGAAAAAGGAAAGCTATGACACGGTTAGCGAGGCCATACTTGAGCTTAAAAAGCTAGGCTATACGCTTGATTTCTCACAATTAAACAACAGTCTTAGAATGGTTACACAATTGGCCACCATAGTACTCACTCCCGATGATTATAAAATTGACCAGTTCTACAGATTTGAAGGCAATACCGATCCTGCCGATGCAATGATTCTTTATGCTATTTCATCAAGAAAAAGTCCTTTGAAAGGACTGGTGGTAAATGGTTATGGTATGTATGAGGATAAAATCACATCGGATATTGTAAATCAATTAAATGCACATCCAAGACCATAAATATGGATATTATTGACAATATCATCAATTACCTAAAAGACGAAAACAAACAGAAAGCTGAACCATCTCCAGGAGATACCTGCCCAAATTGTTGGGGACACCAGCAGTATGATGGTAAGATCAGACAATTACTTAAAGACCGTCAAATAGACATCAATAATCACAAGGACAGTTATATGGTGATTCAGGCGTTTTTAAAAGAAAATATTGATGGTTTTAAGTTAAAAGAAGGTGATGTTCAGGAGTGTCCGACTTGCGTTAGAAAAAATAGTAAGGCTCTAAAAAACGATTAAAAAAAGTGCATATTTAATCTTACGGTAATCTTTCAAATAGTATATCTCAAAAAATTGAGTAACTCAAAAATTTATCAAAGCTGCCAGAAATATCTTACAGTTCTAAAAAAAAATCCGTGTCAATTATTTACATTTGGATTAAAATAACAATACTGTGATTCTTCAAATTTTACTGGTAATAGTCGGATTTACCGCCCTGATTTTTAGCGCTAACTGGATGGTTAACGGCGCTTCGGCTTTGGCTAAAAAATACAAGGTTTCCGATTTGGCCATTGGTTTAACCATAGTTGCCTTTGGTACTTCAGCTCCCGAGTTGGTGGTGAATGTGATTAGTTCGTATAATGGTCATTCCGATTTGGTGCTGGGCAATGTGATTGGCAGTAATAACTTCAACTTATTTATCATACTAGGAATCGCGGGTTTGATCATGCCTATTGCAGTGCAATCATCTACAGCTAAAATGGAAATACCTATCTCGCTTTTAGTGGCTGTTTTATTGTTGTTTTTAATCAACGATTTCAGCTTTAACGAACCAAGCAGTTTGAGCAGAATTGATGGTTTGATATTATTCATCCTATTCTTTGTGTTTTTGTACTACGTTTTTACTCAAATGAAAAATGATCCTGTGATTGAAGTAACTAGTATACAAAAATCGACAGCTAGCATTTGGGGACTGATTGTTTTAGGTTTATCGGGTTTAATAATCGGTGGCCAATTAGTGGTGAGCAATAGTGTAGCCATTGCCGACAGTTTAGGCGTAAGTAAAAAAATAATAGGTTTAACTATTGTAGCGGCAGGAACATCTTTACCAGAATTGGTGACCTCGGTTGTAGCTGCCATGAAGAAAAACAGTGATATCGCCATTGGAAATGTTATTGGTTCTAATATATTTAATATTCTGCTCATCTTGTCAATCAGTAGTTTTATTAATCCTATCACCTACAATTCTAACTTTAATATAGATATCTACATTTTAATTGGCGGGACTATTTTTCTTCTGTTGGCTATGCTCACCGGTCGCAGAAAAAAATTGGATCGCTGGGAAGCTGCTATTTTATTGGGATTTTACGCATTTTATACGGTTTATTTGGTGATGAAAGAACTTTAAGAATTGAGTTTGAAACAACAACTCATTTGACTTTAAAACGGAAATAATTTTGTAAGTGTAGTTATGACATGTGAAAGTATTATTGAAATACCTTGTTAAGAATTAGAATTCTTTTAACTTTGATTTAAGTGGGAATAAGTCAATTAAAACTGAATTGTATATGGAGAAAAGAAACAGAATAATTGTGCTCATTGACTTTTCTGAACATACAGAAAACTTAGTTGATTTTGCTTTTAGAGCTTCCGATATTATCAATGCAAAGGTTGTTTTTCTTCACCAAATTTTAGGATTTGTTCCTTCTTTAGCAGCAAATAATGAAAAGGATAAATTTCACGAAGTTGAAATAAATGAGGCTAGAGAAAAATTAACATCTTTGGCCCAAGAAAGAGTTCATGGAAGCCCATCTATGATTGTGAGTCCTAAACCAGTTAGAACTTTGATTATGGAAATGCAATCTAGTAATTACCTCGATTGGGTAATAGGTGGACTTAAAGAAAGCAGTTTGATTAAGCGTATTTTATTTGGCAGTACACTGGTAACCTTAATAAACAATTCAGCTTTGTTAACTGTGGCCGTGCCAATCCGCCATTTGGTTGAAATTCCTAAGAAGCTGATTATCGCTGTTACCCATAAGTATGAATTAAATAAGCCTCAACTAGAAATTTTGCTGTCAGCTTTTAAAAATCAAATTAAGGCCGTAGAATTTTTAACCATTTTACAAGAAGATGATAATGATGACTTGGCAAATAAGTACTTGTTTGATTTACAACAGCGCTATGCGGCCTACAACACTAGTATTTTGATATTGAAGGGTGCTGATAAAAACATGGCGTTAAAACATCACCTTGAGCAAAACAAACAATACTTTCTGGTTCTTCAAGAAGGCGGCAGATCTTTTCTAGACGAATTGTTTAGAAAATACTTGATAAACGACATTATTCATGCAGGAAATATTCCTTTAATAGTACTATCAAAATGAATGAATTATCACAAATTGCCGAACATCCGTTTTATGAATTTGCCATTATTTTAGCTTTGGCTGCTATTTTTGGAATTGTCGGAAAGTCTTTAAAACAGCCACTTATAGTGATGTTTATTGCCCTAGGGGTTGTGATGGGACCTGCGGTTCTTGATATTGTTAAATCGTTAGACAATATTCGTTTACTTGCTGAAATTGGTATTTCTGTTCTTTTATTTATTGTAGGTCTAAAACTTGATTTAAGAATCATAAAATCAGTTGGCAAAATTGCGCTTCTAACTGGACTGGGTCAAGTATTATTTACGTCATTTTTCGGCTACTTTATTGGGCTTGCGCTAGGCTTTTCAAATTTGCACAGTTTCTATATTGCTGTAGCCTTAACTTTTTCGAGTACTATCATTATTGTAAAACTGCTATCCGATAAAAAAGAAATTGATTCGCTTCACGGTCAAATTGCCATAGGTTTTTTAATTGTACAAGATATTGTGGTGATCATCATGATGATTATTCTTTCAGCGATTCAAAAAGGTGGCGAAACATCTCTTACGGACGATATTGTAAGAACCTTAGTTGCTGGTGCCGGTTTAATTGGGTTTACATTTATCGCGATGAAATGGATACTTCCCAAGTTAACCAAGTATCTTGCAAAAACTCAGGAATTACTGATACTATTTTCAGTGGCATGGGCAGTTGCATTAGCCGCAACTGGCGAGGTTATCGGATTTAGTGGCGAGGTTGGTGCTTTTCTTGCAGGCATGAGTCTTGCTTCATCCGATTTTAAAGAAACTATTAGCAGCCGATTGGTAAGTTTAAGAGACTTTTTGTTACTGTTTTTCTTTGTTAGCTTGGGCGCTGACCTAGATTTATCGGCCATTAGTGGCCAAATAACGCCTGCTTTATATTTTTCGTTCTTTGTTCTTATCGGAAACCCAATTATTGTGTTAATTATCATGGGTAGTATGGGTTACCGAAAAAGGACCTCATTTTTAGCAGGACTTACCGTTGCCCAAATTAGCGAATTCTCACTTATTTTTGCCGGTCTCGGTTTAGCCGTAGGGCATATAAATAAAGATGTAGTTGGACTTATTACATTGGTAGGATTGATTACAATCGGTCTTTCTACTTACCTAATTTTATATTCGCATCAAATTTTCAATTTTCTATCACCTGCACTAAGCATTTTTGAAAGGAAAAAAGTTTTTACTGAAGACGACCATACAAGTTTGGTATCAAAAAAATATGATGTTCTTATATTCGGTTTGGGAAGATTTGGAAATAGACTTGCAGAAATGTTAGATGAACATACGGAAATTAGCTATCTTGGTATTGACTTTGACCCTCGTATCATAAATAATTGGCGTAAAAAAAACAGAGCAATTCTCTATGGGGATATTGATGATCCCGAATTATTAGAGTACGTACCTTATCACGAATCGGACATTATCATATGCACAATTCCAGACCTAGAACTAACCAAACAATTGTATAAGGATTTACAGCTAAACAACTACACTGGCAAAGTGTTTTTAACTGCCTTAACCCAAAACGACTACGAGGAACTGTCTGAAATGGGTATTGATAATTTATTACTTCCACATGCGATGGCCGCATCTCATTTTTTTGAAGTTTATATGACGGATTTAAAAATATCTTATCCATCAAACTGAAACTGTAAATAATAAAACTTGTCTTTTATTATTACTGATTTAATAGTACCCAGAATACAATTGAACCATATTTAAGCTGGTAATTTATTGGGCTTTTATTTGTAAATAGATCTTTCACAAAACTAGTATTCAATAATTTTTGCTGTTCGTTACTTGACAAATATTTAAAGCTTTGAAATATTCTTTTAAGTTTTAATTATATTTGATTGTGATATAAAGGATTTCTGAATAATTTAAAAACAATTATCCTATTGACCAACAGGTTGTTTCTTAAATTCAGAATATAGGTTGTCTTTTCAGAAGACTGGAAGCTTGGGATTTTTTTAGTTATTATTTTGCAGAATCACATCTAACCTAATCATAATGAAACATGCAAAACTCACCGACAAAAGAGATCACTTCTTTTTTCCTGCCTTAGCTATTTTAATTAGTGCCACAGGCTTCGCTGGTTTCTCTTTTACCTATTTCGGACCAATTATAGAGGGCTCGTATCCACCGGCTGGAACAGTACTTCACTTGCATGGCTGGTCCTTTTTTCTATGGTATTTATTGTTTCCTATTCAGGCCATACTAATTGCAAAAAGAAGGCAAATCCTTCATATGACACTGGGAAAACTGAGTGTTATTTTAGTCCTTATAATGACTTTAACTGGCATTCTGGTGCTTACCATTCGCGTTGAAGAATCTATGCGCCAAAGTGGACCAGAAATTTGGTTGCTTTATGGCCCGTTGATACTTTCTAATCTGGTACTTTTTGTAGCCTTTTACGCAGCTAGTATTTATATGGCTCTCAAAAATAGACTTCAAGCACATAAACGATTTATTATTGTCGCTAGCGCCATTGGCCTCGGCGCTGGATTGTTTCGTTTTATCTTTTTTATGAGCGGCTTTAATCCCTGGTCCTTGCCAATGGGTGTGCTTGGCTGCAGTGTGTTTATTATTATTGGTATTCTATACGATTTTGTAACGCAAAAATACCTTCATCCCGCTTATTGGATTGGCCTTATTGCAATGCTTATTGTAGAAATATCTTTATTACCACAAGTTAATGCCGCCTTGGTAGCTTGGATTAATGAAGGTTTGGCTGCCCTTGGCGAGCACTTAATGGTTTTTTATTAACCGGAATCAACAATGGAGCTTAAGAATAAACGATTGCAATACTTCTTCTAATAAAAACCATCTACAAAACAGCAATAATAATTTCTTTTTGCAAACATAGGAGTCATTAACTGCCATAATTCTTAATTCCTTTTAACGGCTTCAAAACAAAACTTATGTAAATCAAACACAAAATTTCGTAATACTTGAGTCGTTAAATGTTTTCATCTTTATTGGCATATAAGACACTTCTCTGTTCATAAGCATACAATGAAGAATTTAAAACATAAATATAGCACTTGCGTGACAGATTCAAAACTTTGTAAACAATGTGATATAGAATACATAAAAAATCATAATCAAGCTTGTGTTTTGTTATGCTTTAGTTGCGCCAACTGTGGTGCAACAGAAGTGAAATCAGAGACCAAAGATTTTATCTACATAAAAGCGCTTCACCCTTTATGGGCTGAAATATAAAAAGTAGTCGGAGAATCTATAGGCTAATCATTATTTTAAATAGATCAAGTCGATAATTTTTAATGAAAAAATATATGTGAATACTATAAGTCATTCTTGAGATTACATAATGCTAGGTTCATTAAAATTATCCAACTTTACTAGGTTGAAAACCAGCATTAATTTTAAATGGAGACAGAATGAAAAATTCACCTAGCTGTATTGAAGCGTGTTTGATGTGTTTAGTAGCTTGCGAGCGTTGCAACATAGAAAGTATTAAGTATGGTCATCAGAAATGTGCAAGACTCTGTCGGGATTGCGCAGATATATGTGCTTTATGTGCAAAATTTGACGCAAGATTCTCAGAATATGGATGGAAACTTCATGAATTGTGTTCTGAAATTTGCATCGCCTGTTCTTTAGAGTGTGCAAAGCACGCATCCACTAATGAGCGTTATCAAGCTTGTGCAGAGGCTTGCGAATTATGCGCTGCCATATGTTATGAGCTTTCATAGATAAACAAAATTCATTTTAAACTAAAAAATGTCATTATGAAAATTAAATCATTTAATGAAGGTCTTAAATTTGATTCAAAGCAAGTTCAAACAAAAGTTATCATAGAAACGCCATTCTCAAAAGAAATTGGAATACTTTTGAAAGCAGGACAACTTATGAAAGAACACAAAGCACCCTATCCGATATTAATTCACCTTTTAGACGGCACTATCGAATTAGGAGTTCAAGGTAAAGTTATGTTGATGAATACAGGTGATATCATTACTCTCGAAGAAGGAATTCTTCACGATTTGGTGGCACAAACCGATAGTAGTATTCGCCTTACCTTGTCAAAACTTGATTCCGTTGATAGACTAAAGGAAGTTGTGGAGCGCGAAGACTAATTTTTGATGAAATTAATTGAAAATCGAAACGATATTAGCATCCTAGTTAATGCCTTTTATTCAAAAATCAGGCATGATGACTTATTGGGGCCTATTTTTAACAGCCATATTAAAGATGATCAATGGCCGGAACACCTCAGTACCCTAACCGATTTTTGGGAGACCAATTTATTTGGTGTCGCTAGATTTAAAGGCAGTCCAACACAAAAACACCTGAATGTTGATAAAAACCTCAATTATACCATAGACCAAAATCATTTTGGCAGATGGATACAACTTTGGTTTGAAACCATCGACGAGCTATACGAAGGCGACATTGCAAATAAGGCAAAATATGCCGCTCGAAAGATGTCTACCGGACAATATTTGGCTATTTGGAGTCGGCGTCCAGAAAACTCAAGTAAAAAATAAGCATGCCAATACACAAATGAGGACATAATTCCAATGTCTTTTTTGCCATAAATGAAATGTGATTTATTTTAACAAGTCGCAAAGTTTTTGTTTATTGTAGGTACGTATTTAAACAAAAACTAAGGAGCCTACATTATGAGTAAAGAAAAAAGTCCATTCCAAAAAATTATAGACGATAGACATTACATTATTGGGTGTTACGAGGAGATGCTTACCCGAATTGGCGAAACTAAGCTGATTCCTATTATACATTACAATTTAAATGATTATTCTGAAATAGAAGCTAATACAATTTCAATTGATAAAGTAATACAAGCCTTAAGTATTTACTTTCAATTAATGACTTTGGTTGAAGAAAATGGTGCCACCCAATACCGGAGAAAAATGGAGAATCAAGAAGATATTACTTCCATTCGCGGCTCTTGGGCAGAGGCATTTAAAAATTGGAAAGAAGAAGGCATTTCAGAAGATGCTATGCTCAATGCCATTTCACAAACTTGCGTAATTCCAGTACTAACTGCACACCCAACCGAAGCCAAAAGAGTTACAGTAATTGAAATTCATCGGGAATTATATTTGCTTTTAGTAGAGCGCGAAATACTGTCTCTTAGCAAATTGGAACTAAATGCGCTTAGAGAAAAAATCATCAATCTTTTAGAACGCTGGTGGCGAACTGGTGAAATTTACTTAGAAAAACCAAGTATTAGAGACGAAAGAGCCAATACCCTTTACTATTTAAGCAAAGTATTCCCAACGGTTTTAGAAAAAAGTGATCAACAATTAAAAGGCTCCTGGATTGAAATGGGTTTAAATCCAGACAAAGTTAAAAATCCGGATTTTTTCCCAAAGATAAATTTTGGTAGTTGGGTTGGTGGCGACCGAGACGGTCATCCTTTTGTGACCCCAAGTATCACAAAAGAGACATTATTGCTCCACAGAGAAAATGCATTGTCACTTATCAAATCGCAATTACTAATTTTAGCCAAGAAACTTTCGGTATCGGCCATCAGTAATCCCGTTGCGTTTTTATTGTCCGAAGCCATTGAAAAAAAATCAAAAGCAATGGGATCAGCCGGTAAGAAAGCGGTTTTAAGAAATCCATACGAACCTTGGCGACAATATGTGAGTCTGGTTTTAGTACAATTGGAGCACACAATTTCAGAAAAAAACACAGACACCAACACACATTACAGATCCAGTAAAGCACTGGCCGATGACCTTAAATTACTGAGGAACATACTTGTTGATAATGGCTTAAAAGGCTTATCAGAGGATTTACTGTTCCAAATTGAACGCACAGTACATTGTTTTGGATTTCATTTGGCAAAATTAGATATCAGACAAAACAGTGCTTTTCACGACAAAGCCATATCACAAATACTAAAAGCTAATGGAGAGAAAGATTTTGATTTCGAAAACTGGAACGAAGAAAAACGTGTAACTTATTTAAATAAAATTTTAGAAGGCCATACACTTATAACAGACATCACAGTTTCTTACGGCGATGAAGCCGACAATGTGTTAGATTGTTTAAGAGTAGTTCGTAATCACATCAATCTTTACGGATCGGATGGGATTGGATCGTTTATTGTGAGCATGACCAGAAACCTCAGCGATTTACTAGTCGTGTATTTTTTAATGCGCGAAACGCAGTTGTTAAATACCAATATTAAGGTGGTGCCATTGTTAGAAACCATAGACGATTTGCACAATGGTCCTGAAATATTAGAAAAGTTTCTTAAACATTCTATAACCAAACAACGTTCATCGCTGGTTTTAAATAAACAGGAAGTTATGCTAGGCTATAGCGACAGCAACAAAGATGGTGGCACAATTGCTAGCAAATGGAATTTATATAAAGCAGAAAAAGAACTCTCCGCAATCGGCAGAAAACACCACACAGAAGTTTACTTTTTTCACGGTGCTGGCGGCACAATAAGCAGAGGTGGCGGTAAGTACCACCGATTTTTAGAGAGTATGCCTTTGCATACCGTCAATAACACCATAAAAATAACCGTTCAAGGTGAAACCATTGCCCAGCTTTTTGGCAATCCGCTAACTGCAACTTACAACCTCAATGCCTTAACTTCGGGCGTTGCCAAGCAAACTATAAATAGCCAAATCAGCAAAAACGATGTAAGCTATCCTTTAGAAACCATGGAGTTTTTATCTCAAAAATCATTTGAGCATTATCGAGATCTAATTCAAACACCTGGATTTATCGACTTTTATGGCAAAGCAACCTGCATTGATGTTTTAGAAAAAAGCAAAATCGGATCGAGACCTGCGCGAAGAACAGGAACTAGAACCTTAAACGACTTGAGAGCAATTCCTTGGGTTTTTAGTTGGAATTTATCCAGAATATCCATCACAGGTTGGTATGGACTTGGTGCCGCACTAAAGCAATTGAAAACAGAAAAACCTGAAGCTTTTAATGCTTTAAAACACTGTATTGAGGACTGGAATTTCTTTAAGTTTTTAATGATACAGACTGAAACTAATTTAATATTATCTAATGTTGAGATGATGCAGCTTTATGCCGAGCTTGACGACCATAAAGAAGAACGTAAAATATTCATGCAGAAGATTTTAACCGATTATCAGGATGGCTTTAACATGATTGAAGAACTTTTTGAGGTGCCTGCCACTGTTAGAAGAGACGGACAATACGATAACTTAGAATGGAGAAATCGCAAATTAGTAATGCTACATAAACTACATATTAAATACCTGAAACTTTGGCGTAGCATAGATGACGAAAATAGCATAGAAAAAGAAAAAATCCTTACCAAATTACTTAGTATTATCAATTCAATTTCGAGTGGTTTGAAAAACACAGGTTAAAATAAAGACGAATTTTAAAATATCTATACGATTAAATTGAACTAATTAGACAACTGATTTATAATAATTTAATCTTTTAAAGACATAACGCCAACCTATATGACGCAAAAAACTTCATCACAAGACGATTCTAATTCTACAAGTGACTTAATACCTAAAGTAACAGGCATTGGCGGTATCTTCTTTTTTTCCGACAATCCAGAAAAAACGAAGGAATGGTACGCCCAAAATTTAGGACTAGAAGTGAACCAATGGGGATCGAGTTTTGAGTTTAGAAACGCCAACCAACCAGAAGAAATTAACTACCTTCAATGGAGTCCGTTTCAGCGTGAAAGCGACTATTTTGCACCTTCTAAAAAAGAATTCATGATTAATTACCGCGTTCAAAATATAGAAGGTTTAGTTAAAAAATTAAAAGACAGTGGTGTCACTATTTT
Source organism: Paucihalobacter sp. (assembly GCF_036825875.1). Classification (NCBI taxonomy): domain Bacteria; kingdom Pseudomonadati; phylum Bacteroidota; class Flavobacteriia; order Flavobacteriales; family Flavobacteriaceae; genus Paucihalobacter; species Paucihalobacter sp. Next base: position 13,479 of record NZ_DAISXK010000027.1, read on the forward strand.
AGATGACATTGAAACTTTTGACTATGGTAAGTTTGTACATATTATGGATGTAGAAGGTAACAAGATAGAATTATGGGAACCTGTTGACAGCGTTTTTACGGCTATGGATATGAAAACTACGAAGTAGATTAAAAAAACCGATATTTTTAAACCTTAAGTTTTCTTAACCTCATCCAATAAAACTTTTTCTTTTTCCATTGGTTCATCAATTGGCAAAGTGAAATAAAACGAAGAACCATTGCCTTCCACACTTTCTACCCAAATGTGTCCGCCATTTCGTTCAAGAAAACTTTTCACTAGTATGAGTCCAATACCAGCACCTTTACTTTCTTCTACCGATTTAGAAAGCGTTATAATTTCGGGTGTAAAAAGTTTATCTTGTATTTCTTTTGTCATGCCTTTGCCAGTATCTTTAATTTCAACAACAATCATATTTTTAGATTTTTTAGCAGATATTGTAATCTTGCCTCCATCATATGAATTTTTAATAGCATTCGACACTATATTTTGCAAAATAGAAATCAACATTTTTCCATCGGCATATACACTGCTATCTTCTTCAATGTTATTATGAAAACTAACGGCATTTATCGAGGCTGTTTCCTTTAAAGATTCGAAAACTTTTTTCACATAATCAATTAGATCAATTTTGGCAGGAACAAAGGCTTCAGCGGCGTATTTTATTCTTGCCCATTCTACCAAATAATCAAGCATATTTAATTCGTTAATAGAGGCCTGATGCAATTCTTCTAACAGCTCTATAACAAATTCGGGTTCTAAAGTGTAGTAATTTAATTTTAAATATTCGGCGCCTTGAATGATGCCCGACAAGGGACTTCTCAAATCGTGTGATAAAATAGCAAGTACCGTCTCCTTATGCTTGTTTAGATCTTCTAGTTCCTTAGCATATTTTTTTATGGCATCCTCCGAAGCCTTTCTGGCAGTGATATCACGTAATATCTTTACAAAACCCATTACTTCATCTTCCTTATTATTTAAAGGAAACACCAATCCATCAGCATAAAAAGTGGTGCTATCTTTGCACAAATGCCATCTAATATCTGTTGATTTTCCGTCGCTTAGAGCCTTTTCAATTTCTATCTTGGGAATACCATTTTTTTTATCCTCTTTGGTGAATATAATTTCAAAGGGCTTCCCAATAATTTCTTCTTTGGTGTACTGGAAAATATTTTCGGCACCAGAATTCCAGCTGTTAATCTTTAATTCTTTGTCAACCGTTAGTATGCAGTAGTCTTTTAAACTATCGATAATTTGGCCGCAGATTTCAGCATCGGGTAAGTATTGTTCTTGAATAAAGCTATTGATGTCTTGTTGATTTATCATGTTCATTGATTCTAAAAGTTGAAAGTAGATTTGTAGACAAAACGAATGTATCCATTTCATTTTAAATTTCGTTGTACAATCTAATCAAATTGTTATACAATTCACATATAACTCTTTTATTTCAATCATGTTAGCTGCGTTAATGTGTAAAAATAACGCCTTTTATGTACTCGAATAATGCATAGATTTAGACCAGTAGCCGCTTTAACACAATGCGATATTTGGCACTGTATTTAAATGCACGATTAAAAACCTATTGTATTGTAGTTCAGTCATCAACCACCTCAATAAATTAGCAGAAGCTACAATCAAACGTAACCCAAAACCATTATTCTATTGTCTATAATACAGTAAAATTGCTGTTGAGATTATATGCATTCGATTCGATTTAACTCGTTTTTTTCAATTGAATGTACCTAAATGTTTAATATGTGAATTCTATAATGTCTTTCTAAGATGATGTAAATCTATCTGTTATAGTTTTTTGACCTTTACAGAATAATAATTAGTGAAAAAAATCACAGTTAAAATAAACCTTAAGATGAAAGACAATCAAACTCAAAATCACAATCGAAATGCTGAAAATAATGCCACAGATCGCAGCATATTAACTGGCATGTTTAGTGACCGTGAAAGCACAGAAAATGCTTACAACACACTACAAGAAAGAGGGTACAAAAAGGATGACATTAATTTAGTAATGTCTGACCAAACCCGTAAGAAATACTTTTCTGGTGATGATGCCATGGAAACCGAAATAGGCACTCAAGCAGCCGAAGGTGCAGGTAAAGGTTCGGCCATCGGCGGTTCAGTTGGTGCAGTTGCAGGCGTTATAGCAGCCATAGGTACTAGTTTGGCAATACCAGGTTTGGGCATTATAATAGCTGGTCCTATAGCAGCAGGCTTAGCAGGTGCAGGTGCAGGTGCCATTACAGGTGGTGTTATTGGTGCATTGGTAGGTTCTGGAATTCCAGAAGCCCGCGCTAAGTTATATGAATCTGGCATTGAAGAAGGACAAATTGTTTTAGGTGTTCGTCCTCGTAACGATGAAGACGCAGAATACCTTGAAAATAATTGGAGAAGCAACAAAGGTCAAGAAATTCAATACTAAAATTTCTTGTATTTATTAAAAACGGGATGACTTTAAAAATCATTCCGTTTAATCGCATAATAAACAACAAATAAACTTAAAAAAACGAAAATGAAAACATTCACACATTTAAAAGAAACAATGATTCAGATAGTAATGGTTACGTTAATGCTATCGATAATATCATGCGGGCCTACGCAAAATCGAGATAATACAGACGTATATAACCAAGGAAACAATCAAGGTAGTAGTGATCGAGTTGACAATACTGGAATGGACAACACCGGAATTGACACCAACAGAATGGGTAGCACCGGAACAGACAACACTGGAATTGATAATATTAGAATTGGTAACGATCGCACTGAAAACACCAGACTAGGTAATGACAGAATGAACGCACAACAGCAATCGGAAGATGCTCAATTTATAATGAGCGCCTCGGAAACAAACCTAAAGCAAATTCAATTGGCTCAATTAGCACAGCAAAATGGTAAAACGTCAGAAGTTAGAGAATTAGGAAAAATGATGGAAGAAGCGCATACAAAATCTCAAAAGGATTTAACGGCACTTGCAGAGCGCAAAAACATACGTGTTACTTCCTCATTAGAAGGAAGTGCTAATGATGAGTACAACGAGTTATTAAACGAATCAATAGATGATTTTGACAAGGCTTACACCGATATGATGATTAGTGCACACGAAAATATAATTAGCGCATTTGAAAAAGCATCAAATGATAGCTCCGATAAGGATATTAAAAATTGGGCTACGACATCATTGCCAGGTTTGCGCAAGCATCTTGATCATTCACTTGAGTCTCGAAAGAAATCTACTAATATGATGTATTTAGAAAAAAATTAAGAAAACATCGATTAATTTAGAAAAAGAACAGCGGTTTGGGTAGATTTCAAACTAGCAAATTTGCTTCTCCAAACTTCTTTTTGTATCTTATAACATACCCAACGGGTGTCAAGTTATAAATATTTTTTTTGGCGTTCGGTTGCAGAAGAATAAATTCTGCAACCGAATGCCTATAAATATTTACCCAAAAGGAATAAAACTTCGCAATCTTGATTTAGTTTAAAATCAAGCTTCTTAAAAATTAAAACATGACAATCTTACAAAAACTAGAAATGTTAGCATCAGAAAAAAACACGCCTTGTGTTACTATTTCGCTTAACACACATAGAACGCATCCTGATAATGCACAAGATGAAGTTCAATTAAAAAATCTTTTAAGTGAAGCCGAAGAAAGAGTGGTAATAGAATTCGGTAAAAGACCAGTATCAGGATTACTAGAGCGACTTTCTGAAATTGAAGATGACATAGACCTTAATTATAATTTAGACAGTTTACATATCTATCTGTCAAATGACACAAAAGAGTTGATAAAATCAGCTTGGCTAGTAAAAAATCCAGGAGTGCATATTTCAAATACATTTAATCTTATTTCTCTAATTAAAAATTACAACAGAAGCGAGGAATATTATATCCTTTTATTATCACAAAGCGGCGTACAACTTTACAATACTATCAACGATATTATTTTAAATGAAGTTAAAAATGAGGATTTCCCATTTTCTGATAACAGACATTATAACACGCATGCCGATAGAGGTAGCGACTCAAAACATCTTGACGATTTAGTGAGAGAATTTTTGAATAAGGTAGACAAGGCTGTGGTGAAAATACACAACGAAACTGGCTTAAAATGTATTGTTATTTGTACCGAGGACAACTTCAGTCGTTTAATGCAAGTTGCAGATAAACCTTCTATTTACTTAGGCCATTCCGCTATTGACTATAATAAAATTGAAGAACATAATATTGTAAAACAGAGTTGGAAATTAGTTCAGGATTTGCAATATAACAAAAGAACAGAGGCTGTTGAAGAAATGAAAGCAGCTATTTCACAAAACGCAGTTTTAACCGATTTACAAGAAATATATCAGGCTGCAATTGATGGACGCGGTGACTTGTTAGTAGTTCACCAAGATTATTCACAAGCCGTTAATATGACCAGCGATAGAACATTTGAACTGACCGATGATGTAACGAAAGCAAACGTAATAGACGACATTACCAGCAAAATTGCCTGGGCAGTATTATCTAAAAATGGAAGCGTATTTTTTACTGCTCAAGAAGAAATACAAGAGCTAGGAGATATTGTGTTAAAAACAAGATACTAATACCAGTTGCTAAGGTGCTGATTAATAGTATCAAGTTTAGCAGTGGCGGAATCCGAAAAGCCAAACGAGTAGGAACAGATTATTGAAACCTATACAATGAAAAAAATTATAATTACAGCCGTTTTGGCATTGTTCTTTTCCTTTTTAAATGCACAGGAGAGAAATGTAAAAGTAGATTTTGAATCAGGATCCTTTTACAACAACCCAAAGATTCCGTATGACGAACCATTTGTTATAACAGGAGAAACTGGTAGTGATATAGAATTCGTCAAAATAAATATTTTTGATGAAGGAAAAAGCGATATTCTGCATTCTTTTGTTTGGAATAGAATTGAAAACAATAATTCAGAAACTTTTAATATTGTAGTTCCCGCTATTCTTAAATCCAATTCAAATTATGATTTCGAAATTATTACCTACAAACTGCTATCACAAACTCAAAAGGAAATGTTGCTTAAGAATGTCGAAGACCGGGTTCGGTTTTTATTAAATAACAACCTTTATTTTGACGGTAAAAATGTAAAAGTTAATAAGCCGAAAGATGTTTACAAAAAACTCGAAACACTCATAAATGAGTCCTTTAAACATCACGAATCTAAAAATTTAATTCCATTACAAGCACCTTCTTCACTTATATTAGAAGAGTTAAAAGTACAAAGCGATTTCAGATTCAGCAGGTTTTTTAAACGATCAACTCGTGTAGAAAGAGATGAAATAGCGAACGAAATGATTGCTGAAAAGGTTGAACATTTAGTCAATTTAATTAGCTCAGAGCTTAAGCCTTTTACTAACACCCAGTTGGTGCAACACCACCGTCAGGCGAACATTAATAATATTGAAACCGATAAACAACCCTTTACACTACCTGTTAACATTGGTATGTATGCATGGGATAAATCGGTTAGCATAGACAACATATCCGAAAACAACATCAATTTCACCCTTGGTGCTGGATTGACGATACCTTTCAGTAATAAAACTAGCTTGGCCTCAAGAAGTAATATGATTGATTCTTTTGGTTTTTCTATCGGTGTGCTTTTCGAACCCGTTGTTGATAGCAGCGGAACCGAATTTGTAACTCCGGGGGTTAATCTTCCAGTTTATACGGGACTTGGATTTCGAATATTTAAAGTATTACGTTTCAACGCAGGCGTCATTGTTTTGGGTGAAAAAGGAAATCAAGACTTCAGTAAACTTTCAGTCATACCAACAGCCGGATTGGCTTTAGAACTTAACTTATGGATGGGAATAAAAAAATAAGAAACATTTTATTTGCAGGACTGATGGCACTTGCTTTAACTGCCTGCATGGTACAATCTCATAGTTATGGAGGTTTATACGTAGAAACTGAAAATTCGGTTAGTGACACAATAAGGGCTGACAAAAAGATAGTTGATTTTGAATCAAAAACTGACTCTCTTAAAAAGATGATGCGCAAATCATCGGATAGTTTATATCAAAAAAGAGTTGAAAAATCGCTCAGTTCTATTTCCGATTCCCTTCAGCAGTTACGTTTTCAAATAACTGAGATTCAAAATAAACAGTCCACCATGGCTGATAGTAGTTATGTATGGAGTGAACAGCAAAAATTTCAACCAAAAGACAGTGTTCAAAAAGTGGAAAGTTTTAAAACACCAGCTCAAATAAAAACAGACAGCTTAAACACACAACAAATACAACGCAAGAAACTTGAAACAATAGATAGTGTAAAACATGACACTTTAAAAAACAGAAAAGAAACGCAGACAGTAAAAAAGACAGATAACCAATCAGTTATCAAGAGCAATCAAATTATAGAAGATAGATACGATAGTATTAATGCTCCAAAAACTCAAAATAGAATGGTTACAAAATCTTCAAACCAGAATTTAGATACCACAAAATTAGATACCACAGATAATGCAACCGAAGGGCAAAAACTAAATCAAGAAGATGCTCTTCGGGCCAATAATAATAACACACATATGTTACAAACCAAAAACGATACAATTGTTCCAATTCGCAGCCAAATGAATGAATTGCGAAATACTGATACCATAAAAACAGATACAATTTTTGTAGCCAGAGAAACCGCAAAATCAACCCTTGCAGAAAATCAACACACCGATTATCGGAACCAACAACAGTTAAGGGCTAAGGACGATCAAATTCAGAGCTTACAAAATCAGTTGAACGCGCAGCAAAATTCAAATACCAGAAGGCCACGACGATCATTTATTTTCAGAGATAGAACGCATCGTCAACCCTATAATAATCAACAATCCGATCAATTAAGCATGCAATTAATTAAGGAACAAAACGATACTATTCAATATCTTAGAAGTCAATTACGAAGTCTTCAATTAGAACCTCAGAAAAGAGATTCTCTCGACTTGAAACAACAAGGCATGAATGTGACACCTTCAAGTTTGGGTATTGACCAACAGCAAACCGCAAATCCAGTAAGGGAATTACAAGACACCTTAAAAATATTCAATGCCCGATTGTTGAGTTTAGAAAATGTTACTTTACAAGCAAAAGACACCTCAGCCCGTACAAAGCAAAATCAAAGAAATACTGCATTTAATAAGAAAATAGACACTACACTTTTAGTCGCATATTATGGCAAAGGAGATATAAATCCTCTTGACGAGGTCAGTATTTTCAACCAAATAAAAGACTCGACTCGCAATAAAAAAATACGGAATATAATGCTTTCGGGATATACTGATAGTTCGGGAAATGCAAGAATAAATAAAGAAATCACCAATAAGCGACTCAACTACTTATCAGAAAATATTACGCCATGGATTTCAAAAGAGAAAATATTCTTTCAAAATTTCGGAGATGTTTTTTCTTCGGATCAAATGATAACCGATGAACGCCGAATAGAAATTAGAATACTCACAGAGTGAAGTCCTTAAAAATAGATTGCAAGCATGTTTGCTGCTATTTAGCAAATTTTAGTGAAGTTTTAGCCTTAGAAAAAAGGTTTTTCAAATTAATATAACCGTATATTTAAGAAAATTAATCGTGACTTTAGACCCAACAGAAGATAAAGAATTAGACGACATCAAAAAAGATGAAAAAGTTAAAAGGGCTTTAAATGAAAATTCAATTGTTGCACAAAAAGAAAATTCAGATACGTTTAAAGAGGAAGCGCCTTTATTAGGTATAACCGCTATTATTTTTTTAAGTTGTGTTGTTGTTTACTTTCTTTTAAGGTGGAACCGCATTCCTATTCCTATCGATTACATTCCCATAGTACAAAAACTTGTACTGGCGATAATGTTCATTTCCATAGTACTGATGGCCAGTAGGCTTACTAAAAAAATATTTGACCGCAAAATAGATAATAAAACCTCCGTATTCAACTTTAACCGTGTTGCCGATTTGTTTGCTGGTCTGCTGATACTTGCCATTATACTATCGCTTCTGTTTGCGAATTGGTATGCTGCTATGGTTTCATTCGGAATTGTATCGCTGATTCTTGGGTTTGCCTTACAAAATTTAATCACAAGTTTTTTTGGATGGCTTTACATTCTTATTCGAAAACCTTACGAAGTTGGTGAACGCATTAAAATTGGCAATGTCTTTGGCGATGTAATCAATGTAAGTTACCTAGATACAACTTTATGGGAATTTAATGGCGATTATTTAACCTCCGATCATCCTAGCGGACGTATTATTCGATTTGCCAATTCAAAAGTGTTTAGTGAATATGTCTACAATTATTCGTGGCCGCTGTTTCCGTTTATTTGGAATGAGCTTAGTTTCTTTATCTCTTACGACAGTGACTTTAAATTTACAAGTGATATGGTTAAACGCATTGTTAAAATCAAAATCGGTGAGGCTTTGGTTAGAAGAGTAAAGCGCTTTAAAAAAATTCTGGCAGACACACCTGTAGATGAGCTAGATGTAAATGAATATCCTTCCGTTATTTTAAAATCACACAACAATACCTGGGTAGAAGTAGTTGTGCGATATTTGGTAGATCCTAAAAATTCAGGTCGAATAAAAAAAGAACTCTTTGAAGGTGTTATGGAAGAACTTAAAAAAAATCCATCAAAAGTTAGATTTCCTAACACTAATAGACCTGTTTAAGTTATCTACAAAATTAACTAATGGTCTTTTAAACACATTTATTTAAAACGAATACGGATTCTAATTAACGACATTTTTATTACCGCCATCATGTTAAATTCCTTGCCCAAATCATATCGATATAATTCTTATAGTCCGATTAATTTTATTCAAAAGTCATCAAAACAGTTTACATAATCTAAGACTGTATTTTATCTTATCAATATGTAAAGTATGATATTATTCATGATGATTGTGTAAGGATTTGATTGATTATCAACTGTATTTTTGTATTTCAACATAAACTCAACAGAAATATATTCTCACATGTTACCCACGCAATAGTAATAAATACTTTAATATGTCTAAAGGCAATGAAGCTAAAGGTTCATGGAACGAAGGCAAAAGACCAGAAATGGGCGAAGAATGGCTGTACATCAATAATCCACTTGAACATGTGCAAAAGACTAATGGCTTAGTAGATGAAAAAGCCAAAGGTACTGAGCGAACAGAACAATCGGTACAAAAAGACAATAAGTCATTAAGTGCCGAGCGTAAGTCAAAAGTAGATAAAGCAACAGAGCCTAAAAATGGGGTCATGAGTTGGTCTGTTTACGAGGATAGCCTTGAAGCAAAATCAAAACAACATAAAAACAATTAATAATAATTTCTTAATCTATAAAACTATAAAAAAATGGAAAATGACAAAACAGTTGATGTATTAAACTCACTCATCACGATTAATAATGATAGAATTGAGGGCTATGAAACCGCTTCTGAAGCTACTGAAGAACAGGATTTAAAAACCTTATTTGCAAGATTTATTTCGACAAGTCAGAAATGCAAACAAGAATTAGTAGGTGAAGTTCGAAAATTAGGTGGTGAAGTAGCCGAAGGCACTAAAACTTCAGGAAAATTCTTTCGTGCTTGGATGGATGTTAAAGCTGCGCTAACTGGTAGAGACCGAAAAGCGATTTTAAACTCATGCAAGTATGGAGAAGACCAAGCTCAGGAAACCTATGAAGACGCCCTAGAAAATGATTTAGACCATTTAAACGCCTCACATCGCACGATGATTAGTGGCCAAAAATCGCTATTGAATGCCGATCACAATCATGTAAAAGATTTGCGTGACGCTTTGGTGGATGCATAAGAGGTTTTGATTAGGCTTCAAAGTCAAATCAAATAAGTTTAAAATAATTTATTAATTATTAAAAATAAAAACAATGAAAGATCAAAAATCAGGTTCAACAACTGCGTCACAAAACGGAAAACAGTCAAAAGATAAATCAAAAAATGTCTCCATGGAATCATCTCAACTTATGGAATTATTTGAAGACCAATTAAAAGACATTTATTGGGCTGAAAAGGCATTAACTAAGGCAATTCCTAAGATGATTAAAAACGCATCATCCTCTAAGTTAGAAAAAGCCTTAACTGAACACTTGGAAGAAACCAAGGAGCAAATAGAACGCTTAGAAAAAGTTTTTAAAAGTATTGATATAAAACCTGCTGCTAAAAAGTGTGATGCTATGGAAGGTTTGATTAAAGAAGCAGAAGGCATCATGGAAGAATGTGAAGAAGGTCCGATGTCCGATGCTGGTATTATCTTAGCCGCTCAAAAAGTAGAACATTACGAAATTGCTTCGTACGGGACACTGCGACAATTTGCGGAAAAATTGGGTTTAAATGAAGTAGAAAAACTTCTTGAAAAAACACTTAAGGAAGAAAAAGCAGCAGATCAAAAACTGTCAAAATTGGCAGAACATAAAATTAATGTTAAAGCAACTAAAGAAAAGGCCTAATTTATTAAACGATGAATAAAATTTTCAAAGGATTAATTGCTGGTTATACTGCAAAAAAATTAGGCGGCGGTTGTTTGGGAACTATTGTAGTTTTCTTAATCGTATGGTGGCTATTAGGATTATTTTGATACACTTTTAAGCGAGAAATATTTAGAAGCTATCTCATCATCATGAGGTAGCTTTTTTTTAGCTGAATCTAGCACTGGCTGCATAAAAATAGTTTGTGTCCAACTTCAATATTTTGAAAATCAATCAATAATGTTTGCTATTATTTCTTAAACCAACCTTTAATGGTTTCAATCCATTTGAAACTATCGGATTTAGTGTTAGTATCACTAGAAATATCGTCGCTAATGAGCATTGCAATAGGTTTTAAATCATCAAATTCTTCGCACACCACCTTGAGAATAGCGGCAAATGGAAGAAACAACACCATACCCGCGACACCCCATACAGATGCCCCTATTAATAAACTCAGAATTGCAGCTAAGGCATTAACATTTAAACTACTACCTACTATTTTTGGATTTAAGAAATTACTTTCAATAATTTGAATTGCCCAAAATAAAATGATGACAGCTATGGGGATCCACAACGAATCTGAAGTCATAAAAGCATAAAGCACCGGAATAATGGCACCTATAGTGGTACCAACAAACGGAATAATGGATAAAACTGCTGCTAAAAATCCAAAGAAAAATGGACTGTCAATTCCAATAATTAACAGACCTAAACTATTGGCACATCCTAAAATTAAAATTAACAAAAACATACCGGAAAGATATTGTTTACCAACACTCTGAATATTTTTGAGCATTCTGAAAATTTTAATTTTATTCTTGTCATCGCCAAATGCAACAATTGCTTTTGTTAATCCTACTCGATAAATTAAAAATAAAAATGTAAAAATAATAGTCGAAATTAAACCAGTAAGAAATGAAGCTGTGCCACTAAAAGTATTTTGTATTAAAGTTCCTGAAGATTCTTTCAGGTAATCTTTACCTTCTTCTACTAATTCGTCTCTTTGTAATTCATCTACAAAATTCACATTGCGATTAACAAACACCACAGCATCTGATAATGTATTCATTATTTTTCCTGTAAAATCCTGAAATTTGTGAGAGAGGCTCATTATTTCAGTAGAAAACAAAGTGATACTTCCGCCTATTAAGGCAAATAATACGAGCAAGGTAATAAAGGCAGAAAACAGTTTATTTAATCCCCATTTTTCTAAACGTTTAACTACTGGATACAATATAAACGAAAGTAATAGCGCGAGACTTAAAGGTATAAGTACTGTTTTGGCAACTACCATAACAGCAAATAAACCAAATATGAATGCCAATACGAAAAATAAATTTTGGAAAGACAATTTCATAAGCTTCTTAATATAACGTTATTTGTTAAAAAAATACAATTCGTATTTCGTTAGTGACTTTTAAATATAATGAAAAGACTCTTCTGTTGCAGATTTTTCTTGGGAAGTTACTAGATTACCTTTGTTTTCTATTTAACTGATTTAGGCTAATACTAAGTTTTACAGTAAATTCTAATGTTTACACACATTGTAAATCGAACAACGATTGTAAGGACCATTTAAAATACAAAGCTCAAAATTGAAACTTTAGCTTTGGAAGCTGTTGTGAAATTAAAAAATAAAAAATGTCGTTATAAAGAAGTACGATAATAAATATGAGCGTCCGTTTGCAATTGTATTATTACAAGGAATTTACCAACCTTTTTTGATCAGAATTGTATCTTACTAATAATTGTGATTTACTTTAAAAAAACTAATCATTCTTTTACAATTGGTATCCCAATAATAGGCCATTTGAGGTTTGACTTTGATAATAGAAATATTTGGATCATTCTTGCCATCTGCAAACCAATTTTGGGCTACTGGTTCCCATAACTCTTCGGCTTTTTCTTGATCGATTATTATTTCGGCTTGACCATTAACTATAAAAAAACTATTACTATCAGAATGCGAAAAAATTAATTGAACATGATTACCCTTTTTGATAGCACTATTTTTTTCGCTATCTACATCACTCAAAAACCAAATATTCCCTTGATCGCATACGTGCAATGCCTGCATTGGGCTGCAACTGGAGCCATCGTCAGCTTTTAGGTCTATACAAAATAGACAGATTTTGTTGTTCTCAACTAATTCTTTTAGCTTGTTAACACTAGCCTTGTGCGTAAAATTTTCCATAATTCTCATTTATCTTCAAATATTTAATTCAATCTCTATTTTTTAATACTATGTCGAATTTAGTTTTAAAATTCAGAGCTGTCGTGCTAATTAACCATTTCGTTTTTAATCAAATGGGACAATCAGTCAAACTAGTTTTATTTAAAACTAATTGTAGATTTTTAGCACTACTGGTCTATTTAATTTTCGGTGTAAAAGTCGGAAGGAATTAGGGTAAACATCTCATATAATTCATGATTTCTCTTACATATTTCGCAGATAATGTCAATAATAGCATATGGTTTATTGTAATATTTATTTGTTGCCGGCGATTAAAAAAAATTTTTGGGACAACTTCACAAAAAATGATGAAATATCCCGAAAAGCAAGAATAATTTCTAATAAAAACCTTAAATATTAAAAATCATTTGATTAACTTTATAAAAGCAGATTATTGCACTACTTTCCAACAGCAAAATCATCTAAGTAAAGTTTTGGTTGGGTATCTTTATAACAAACCAACGGGCATCATTGCATTGAAAATTACCTACCATTAACTTCTTTAAAACAAATAGATTTAAGTAATCAAAAGACTTATTCAAATAATTTAACAGAATTAATCTAAAAAGACATGTCTACAAGAAAAACACTATCACAAGTTATGAATGAACTAAACGAAGAAGGTTATGACACGAACATTCCAATGGACAAAATAAAATTATTAAATCCATCGGAATGGGAAATCGATGATTTTCATCGCTTCGAAGGTCAAACTAATCCGGGAGACAATAGTATTCTTTACGCAATCAGTAAAAAGGATGGAAGTAGTAAAATTATGTTAATCAATGCTTACGGAACAGAATCAAATAGTGATATAAATGATTTCATTGAAGAGATGGATCCAACTAAAAAGAAACACGACGATAGAGAATAATTAAATAGATGATTTATAGCATTTCAATATCGACATAGTATCAAAAATATAAATAACTAAGACTTCAAAATATGAAAAATTATAAAAAATTAGGCTTCGATAGTAAACAAGCTAAAGACCTTGTAGAATCTTTAAACACCCTAATAGCAAATTACCATGTGCATTACCAAAAACTAAGAAATTATCATTGGAACGTTGAAGGACATTCGTTTTTTGAGCTGCATGAGTTTTTTGAATTAGAATACAATTCAGTTAAACTACAGATAGATGAAATTGCCGAACGTATACGCGTATTCGGAAAAAAACCAGTAAGTACTTTAAAAGAATATTTAGAAATGTCGACCATTGAGGAGACCGATAATTCTTTAAACTCTTCAGAGATGTCGGCAGAAATTTTAAAAGATTTTGAAACATTAATTTCGCTTTGTATTGATGCCCACGAAAAAATTGCTAAAGAAGGTGATTTAGCAACCTCTGATTTATTGATTGCTTATATAAAAAGAACAGAAAAAAGCCATTGGATGCTAAGTTCATTTATGAAATAGAGTTAACAAAAAAATTAACCAACTTGAAGCTCGAAACACTAATTCAAGTTTTAAACAAACAACAACTAAACATTAATAAAAATGAAATCCATCAATTTTTTTGCAATCGCAGCCGCGGTTGCTTTAATGATTTCGTGTACTGAAACCTTTAACTTTCCCATATCCGAGGTAACTCCCGCAGCAGACATCACTGCTGAAATAAAAAAAGAGTCAGAGCCTAACTATTTGGTAACTCTTGAGGCCAATAATCTTGCAGCGCCCGAAAGACTTGAACCGCCCATGAAAATTTATGTTATTTGGGCGGTTTCAAAAGCTGGTGTTGTAAGAAATGTTGGGCACTTTACGCAAGATAACGCCGTGAAATCAACCTATAAAGCATCGTTTCCCTATCAGCCTGTAGAAATATTTATAACTGCTGAAAATCAAGAAGGTAATTGCTTACCTACCGGTGTGGAAATATCAAGAGTTAAGTTTATAAAATTAAATTAAAAAAATTGGTACTCTAAAGTTAGAAGTCGAATCAGAAGTTTTATACAAAATCAAATAATTAACGAATTTTCAGCTAAAATAAATGAATTAAAAGCTAAAAAGAATCCGCTAAACAGGATGTTAAGGCAAAATACAAAGAAGCTCTGAAAGATTTAAAATCTCAAAAATTTGAATTAAAAGCGAAATACAATGATTTACAAAACGCATCAGTAGACCCCTGGAAAGATTCTAAAGAGGGTTTCTCCGATACATCCAATTCTTTTAAGAAAGGTTTTGAAAAAATTAAGTCTGAATTTTAATATTTAAAACAACCAATACCACCTCAAGTTCTACAGTTGTCATTACTATCTTCTGAAGCAGAAAAAGAATGTTTGCGTTTTTTGGACACCAACTGGACAAATACATATAGAAATCGGCGGATAAACCAGACACTAATGTTTATCTTCGGATAATTAAAGCATTCAAGCATGAAAAAACTAATCTTCTTTTGGAAGGAATTAACAGCAACCTTTTGGTTTTTACCAGTGCTTATCCTTGCCTTTTCAATATTTTTATCGATTGGTTTGGTATCCTTAGATAGCGCTGTAAGCATTTCACATAAAGGTTGGATTCGCTTTTTTTTAGTAAACAGTTCCGATTCGGCACGCAGTATTTTATCAACAATTTCTGGAGCCATGATTGGCGTAGCAGGTACTGTGTTTTCCGTTACCCTAGTAGCATTGACTTTGGCCTCATCGCAATTCGGACCGCGGCTTATCAAAAATTTTATGTACGTTAAGTTAAATCAAGTAGTACTTGGTTCTTACGTATCTACCTACTTGTATTGCTTGCTAGTTTTAAATGCTATTCGGGACAATGACGGTTATACTTTTATCCCATCAATCTCAATATTAGTTGCGATTTTAGCCGCAATGCTCAACATCATTTTGCTTATAATATTTATCCATCAAATTGCGGTGAGCATACAAGCTGATAGGGTTGTTTCTGATATTTCAGATTTTATTTCAAAACAGGTTGAAACGCTCTTCCCAGAAAAAATTGGAAATGACTCCAAGGAAGATTTAAAAATTGATTTGGCTGCAACAATTTCAGGATATCGAAATTGTAGTCCTGTTAAATCTGACAAAAGCGGCTATCTTCAGTACATAGACAATAAAGTACTTATAAAGACTGTAGCGAAACACGATTCTTTATTGGTGATGAGCAAACGTCCAGGTGATTTCTTGGTAAAAGATGGCGAGATTGGTATATTATATTCAAATGAAAAATGGCAGCAAGATGCATCAGATCAATTATTAGATCAATTTGTGATTGGCAAAACAAAAACAGCGCAACAGGATTTAGAATTTTCAATTCATCAAATGGTTGACATCGCTGCAAGAGCTTTATCTCCTGGCGTTAATGATCCTTATACTGCCATGACATGTATTGACCATCTTACAGCTGCGATGTGTTATTTGGCAGAAGCCGAATTTCCATCTAAATTCCGTTTTGATGATGACGAACAGCTACGTGTTGTAGCCGATAATACAGATTTTGAAGGACTTCTAGATGCGGCCTTCCATCAAATAAGACAATTTTCAGCAGGAAGTACCGCTGTGATAATAAGACTTATGGAAGCACAAATAATCATATTAAAATTCACAAAAACAGAAAGCCATAATAAAGCTGTTATAAAACACGCCGAAATGATTTTAACGGTTGGTAAACAATCTATAAAGGAGCAAAACGACCTTGAGGATCTTGAAAAAAGAGCTGATAAGATTTTAAAAAACTGAACTTCTTATTAATTTACATGCAAAATGCACACTGCATTGATATTTAGGTGCAATTAATAGGAGTAAACTCTAGAATTAAATATTGTTTAGCCAAATTATATTAATCTCTGTTTATCTAAAGGCATGATGGACATATTTGAAATTTTACACTGAATTTTTGCAACAGATTATTTATATTTGAGAGTATTACAGTGTCAATTTTTTAATTTGGATTTTAGGGTTGTTACCGCATTTACTCATCCAATTGTATTCAAATTAAAACCAACCAAGCATGAGAACACTTAAACCTTTAATAGTTATATTATTAATTTGTGCTTGCACGAGTGCAAAAAAACTTCCACAGGAACAGTATTATGCTTTTAAATATTATTTCGTACAAGAACAGCGAAATGATAGTGTTTTGTTCTATTTAAAAAACCCTATCAAATGCCCAATAAACATACAATTGGCAAAAGACAATTTAAATTCTGATTTACATTCCTATTTTGGACAAATCAATTTACAGGCAATGCAAGATACTATTATACGAATTAACTATCCGAAATTTAATTTATCCAGTAAATCAAAATACATCGTTAGATATGGCGACGCTAACCAAAAAATTAAAAAAAATGTCATTGCCTTTCCATTTCCTCAAGGAAAAACCTATAAGGTTATGCAGGGCTATAATGGTAAGTTTTCACATAATACACTTTACAGCAAATACGCAATAGATTTTAATTTACAGGTAGGTGACACCATCGCTAGTGCTGACAAAGGTTATGTGGTAGGCGTAATAGAGGATTATAAAGAATATGACACCAGCAAAGCATGGCGTGACAATGACAAAAGTAATTATATAACACTCTATCATCCTCATAGTGGACTTTTCACACAATATGTACATTTAAATTATAAAGGTGCTTTAGTAGAACTTGGTGATTTTATAGAAACAGGACAGCCAATTGGTATAAGCGGTATGACTGGATTTACCACAAAACCGCATTTGCATTTTAATGTAAAGTATCCAACTTCAGAACATGGATTGATTTCCACAGAAATCACATTCGAAAACGATTTATCAGGAAATGATTTAAAAAAAGGTGATTTTGTAAAAAACCTTTAAACCAATAACCACTTTTTTTGAATTGAACTTTTTTCTTAAAACCATTTAGCCGCGACCTCTGCCCATTCTATTGTCTCTCATCTCGATCATTTTGGTTTGAATGGTAGCTCTGTAATCTTTCTTATTGATTTCTTTTCCCTTGTCTGGCGCTTCAATCTTAAGCTTGGTTTGTGGATTTAAAATTATCTTTGAACAAAGCATTGTGGTATTTCCTGCACTAACTTCAAGTATAAGTCCTGGAAGTCCCCAATATTCACCAGGGCCATGGCTTACAGGTATTTGTGGTGTATACCATGCCTCAACTTCGGTGGTTGCTATTTCAGGCGTTTCGGTTTCATCATCAGTTTCTGAGGCGTTGGAGTAGCTGTTGTCTCTTAAATCACTCCACGAAAAATCGTACCAAGTTAGCTCCGCAGTTGGAATAGTTGCTGTAGCCTTAAAACACATATAATTGCCAATTTGTTTGGTTTCGGTGCCCATATTCCATTTGATAGATTGTAACTCGTCTTTCACCAAAAAATACTTTCCATAAAATTCTTGACTTTGAACAAGTGAATTGTTTTTAATATTTTTATATTGATTCCCAGGTGCAAAATTCTTGCCCCACGAATCGGTAGCGCCCGAAATAGCATCAAGCTTTGCTTCCTCTTTGTAAAATGAAGCTTCCTTATTAAAATTTAAAGTATAAGTTTTTTCTAATCGGTTTTTTAAACGTTCTTCTACTTGTTTTTTCTGAATTTCAGTCATGTTTGCTCCCCAATTACCTAGTTCTAGTCTAGATTTAGATAAATAAATTGCCTGACCTTGAAAATCCTGAGCATTAATTTTCAATGGACTTATTCCTATAAATAAGCATAAACTGAATAATATTGATTTCATTGGTATTTGGTATTGATTAGCAGTATTTATACAATTACAAAAAGATATTTTACAATATTTATTGAATAAATTTACATAAAAAGAAAACTTAAATAGCTTTTTACCAAAACATTAACACAGATGTTTTTTTTGAAAAGAACTAGAAGTTCAGAGCACTTGACTAAATACTTTTTATGAGATTATAAACTGAAGTTATCTTTTTTAATTACCCAGCTATATTAAAACTGCAAAGCGAACGACTTAAATATTTCAACAGACAAGAGGTACACCGCTAAATATTTTTGTATATTTCATCAGTCATATGTTCGTAAACTCGTTGTTTGTTATTTCACCACCTATGCTGTATTCAAATCTTTTTATTCAATGTCTTTTATTCAAAAATAAGACGATTTATGTGACGTTATTACTAGGTTTGTTAGGCATTGGTCATTTATATTCTCAATCCTACGAAGGCTTCTCAAAACAAGATATCGAGGTTATTCACAAACAATGGAGTATTGACAATTGGGATGATGGCGGCGAATTGTCGCGTTATACCTTTTTAAATATGACCGAGTTTTGGACGCATGCTGTGATTAAGAAAAAAGGAAAAGAATATGACTTTACAAAAAATTACCGTCCAGAGATTTCTGATTTCAAAACCACATCAGAAAAAGGCTCCTTATCACTTCAGAAATACCTCTACACAGCACCAGTAGACGGTATGATAATAGTGCGCAATAATGCTATAATATTTGAAGCCTATCCAAGAATGTTTCCGGAAGAGAAACACGTTTATATGTCCGTTACAAAAATTGTTATTTCTACCCTTATTGCCATTTTAGAAGATCGTAAACAACTAGACGCATCAAAATCTATAAACTTTTATTTACCAGAATTAGAAGGCACTGGCTGGGAACAAGTGCCGATAATAGATATTTTAGATATGGCATCGGGAATCGACTGCTTAGAAACTGTTGAAGGCGCCTACGAAAATCCCGAAAACTGCATTTACCAATATGAAGCTACTTTAGGATTTTTAAAACCAACGGAAACAACACCTATTAGCACTTGGGAACACATAAAATCCTTAAAAGCACAAAAAGAAACGGGAAAGGTTATTGAATATTCATCTGTAAATACTTTTGTGCTTGCCGAACTAATTGAACGCATTACCAATAAAACTTTAGCGCAAAATATTGAAGAGGAAATTTGGCAAAAAATGGGTGCAGAAGCCGATGCTTTAATGGCACAAACCAAAGGTGTTGGTATTGCACATGCCGGTTTGAGTTCTACATTAAGGGACCTTGCAAGATTTGGCACCTTATTTTTACCAGCGGAATCTGCCAAAGATACTAGTGTTATTTCAAACGACTATCTTAACAAAATTCAAAACGAAGGTCGTCCTGAAATATATTCCGAAAGTTGGTCGCCCGAAACAAGACGCCAGCAAGATGGGCCAAGTCACAATAGTTATCAATGGGATTTGGTAATGCAAGATGGCGATTTTTACAAGGAAGGATTTGGTGGACAAGGTCTTTACATTTCACCATCAAGAAATTTAGTGATTGCTTTTTTTGGCACAGCAGACCAAAATGGAAAAACTCACGAATTACCAACAATTGCTCGTCAGTTAGCTAAGTCTGGATTGTTTGATTAAAATATTTAAAAAGAATTGGCAAGGTCTTACTATCATTAATTCTAAAAAAATTTAACCACTTAAGCGAGCATCGGATTTATCGGAGGTGATTGCAATAAATAAATAAGTAATTCAATTCAGAATATCTACATTTGCCTTAAAATTTTTCTATGGAAGTTTCCTTAACCACGCCAGCTTTACTATTTCCTGCCAT
The DNA here is from genome assembly GCF_036825875.1 of Paucihalobacter sp. Lineage (NCBI taxonomy): Bacteria > Pseudomonadati > Bacteroidota > Flavobacteriia > Flavobacteriales > Flavobacteriaceae > Paucihalobacter > Paucihalobacter sp. The sequence goes on from NZ_DAISXK010000027.1 coordinate 33,728, forward strand.
TTCATTGCTACTGTTAGCTTACACCAATCGATTCTTAACTATTGCCGGACTTATTAGAAGTTTACATAAACAATATAAAGAACAACCTGACTCAAATATTAAAGCGCAAATTGCCAATTTAAGAAAACGTGTCAATCTTATAAAAAATATGCAATTATCGGGTATTGCTTCACTCCTACTTTGCGTAATTAGCATGTTTGCCATTTACGAAAACTGGCAAGTAACTGGAAGTATTATTTTTGGTATATCGTTGGTATTATTAATGTTGTCGCTCATTCTCTCTATTTTTGAAATTCAAATTAGTGTAAGAGCCTTAAATATACATTTAAGGGATATCGAAAAAGATTAGTGATATTAAAGTCTTTGTTATTATTCATTTTAGAAAGTTGTTGTACCTTTATTAAAAATTACCAACAATGAATTATTTTATGACTATTGCTCAAATTGCAGTGGCTGCCTCGGTGGCTTTTGTTTGGATTTTTAGAATTCACAACGTTATTAAAGAGTTCAACCAATTTGGGTTGAATGATGTTACGAGAAGCTTTGTCGGTTTTGCTAAAACAGTACTTGCAACTTTATTAATCGCAGGTATTTGGTATCCATCCTTAACACTCATATCTGCTGTACTTATGGGATTATTTATGGTAGCCGCGCAGTATTTTCATTTTAAAGCAGGTAATCCATTTAAACAGCGCATACCGTCATTAATTCTTTTACTTCTGTGTGTATACATTGCCGTAAGCGCCGCTAACCTCATATAAATATGTCGCTTTACACAGTTTGTGTGCTTCTATCGAGTGTGTCATTTTTGGGTTATGGTGTTTCCTATTTTACGGGACCACATATGAAGAGTGAATTTAAACGCTTTCAATTAGAAAAATTAGGACTGCTAACCGTTGTTTTAGAATTATTAGGTGCCTTTGGTTTAATGGTAGGTTTTTTCTTTTATAAACCACTATTAATTATTTCAGCTGGTGGTTTAGCCTTGTTGATGTTATTGGGATTAATTGTGAGATTAAGACTAAAAGACAGTTTATGGATATCCTTACCTGCTTTGTTTTTTATGGTTTTAAACGGCTATATTTTATGGGGTGCTTTACAATAATTTATCTATTTAAAAATTATTGGTATATTTAAGAACTGCATTCAGTTAACACATCATTAATATTATTTTATTAATTTTTATGTTTAAAGATTTCGAGTTAAGTAGAGCATTTGAAAAAATAATGGATAAACTCTACGGTTGGGGTGAAGACATCATTTTAAAAACCCCCAACTTTTTATTGGCCATTGTTATATTTGTGATCTTTTGGTACATTGGTAAATATCTGTCTCATTTCATTAAAAGGGTCTTATTAAAAAAGGTGGGACAAGAATCCATCAAAGCCATTTTAGCGCGTACTGTCTTTATTGTAACCATACTGATTGGTTTTTTTACTGCTTTAGCCATTCTAGATTTAGATAAGGTACTTACCTCGGTGCTTGCTGGTGCTGGGGTGGTTGGTCTTGCTATTGGTTTGGCATTACAAGGCACACTTCACAATACATTTTCAGGATTTATTTTATCGTTTTTGCCCAATATTCAAATTGGCGATTGGATTGTAACCAACAATCATGAAGGAAGGGTAATTGACATCAACCTACGAAGCGTTACCATTATGGAGGGTGATAACAACGCTGTTATGATTCCTAACTCTAAAATTATTGATTCGCCATTTAAGAATTTCACTGGAACCAAACGCTCTAGAATTACCATAAGCTGCGGCGTAGGCTACGAAAGTGATTTGGAAGTTGTAAAACTAGTGACCACTAATGCTATTGAACATATATTTAAGCAAAATAGAAACGAAAAAATAGAGTTTTTTTACACCGAATTTGGCGATAGCTCAATAAATTACATCATCAGATTTTGGACAGATGTCAAAGACCGAAGAGATATCCTAGAGGCACAAAGCGCAGGAATTATGGCTATCAAAGCAGCTTACAATACTCATAATATCAATATTCCGTTCCCAATTAGAACATTGGACTTTGGGAAAAATAAGTTTAGGTCAGAAACCATTTCGATTAGGAATATGAAATAATCTTATTGTTATTTGAAGGCTGAAAAATATTCTCATATATGTTTTGTGACCAATGGTAAAAATAAGTACCTTCGGTAAAATTAAGGTATGGTTTTAAGGTTGATGGTTTTTATCCATAGCGAACCCATATTTAATTTCAAATATTACCAACAACCAACTTCACATCAATCAATGCCATAAGCCAATCCATCGGGCCACTTTAGCATTATGAAAAACAATAAATTAATGAGTTATTTATTTGATAAATTTCTCTCCTCTCACACCAAAGAACGTCTGGAAAGGATAATTTTGGTTTTGGCCATTGTATCTTTTTTAATTCACTTATTGCTCATTTATTTTGTGCAAATTGGTTTTTTATCGGTTGGTAGTGAAGTAGCTCTTTTTAAAAATCCTATTGCGGCTATTTATACACCGTTCTCATTTATTTTGATATACGAGGTGTATTTGTTAGTGTTTTATATGCCGAGATCTGTTACAACCTATGTAAGCAAGCAATATGAAATTATCACCCTCATTGTTATAAGACGTTTATTTAAAGATTTCTCCGACTTAGAATTGACCAGAGATTGGCTTGAGATTAAAGGCGATTTACAGTTTACCTACGATATTGTTTTAGCCATTCTTATTTTCTTCATTATATTTTTATTTAAAAAGAACATACTAAAACAATCTCTAACCGAAAAAGATAAAAATTTAAGCAAGCTCAATTTCGAATATTTTATCAATTTAAAAAAGTTGATTGCTGTAACCTTAGTACCTGTAATTGTGATTATTGCCTCATATTCTCTCATAGGTTGGATTAGTGAAATAGCTTGGAGCGATAATTTAAACTTAGGGTCTTTCGTTAAAATCAACAATATATTCTTTGAGGAATTTTTCACCATTTTAATTATTGTTGATGTATTACTCTTGCTTATTTCATTCTTTTACACCAATAGTTTTCATAAAGTCATTAGAAATTCGGGGTTTATTATTTCAACCATTTTGTTGCGCTTATCATTCTCAACAGACGGCTTGTTAAATAACATTCTTATTCTGTCATCTATAGTTTTTGGATTGCTTATCCTGTTGATTCACAATAAATATGAATCGATTGAGGTCAACGAAGAATAGGTGAAAACATTTAAAATCAACAGGACTTTTAAAAGCACTATTTGTTGCCGTTCAATTATTTTTAATTGAAAATTTGTGATGTAATTCTGAAAAAAGTAGTGCTTCTAAACATGATGCCAACATAAGTTGAATACTTAAAACTATCATTTACAAAAAATCAACAAAATCGATTATATTTGATTGAGCTTCTGACTTTAAATTTAGTTTTTCTGCATTATGATTAGAACACTCTCTACCTTGTTGTTGATTGCACAATCTTTTCTTTTATGCGCGCAGGAAAAAACTGTTCCTAAATCATCATCATTAACTATTAATGAAACATACGTTGACAGCATATTTATCCAAATTCAAAAATTAAAAACAAATTCTGAAAAGAAAATAGTTTACAGCCAACTTTACAATACATATGTAATGCGTTCTGAGCAAGAAGCTATCGCTGTTTTTGAATATGCTAAAACAAAAGATACTACGGTTCATCATAAAATGATGATTTTATATAATTTGGGTAATATTTTTGTCGCAAAAGGAAAACAAGATGAAGCATTAATTTTTCTGAAATCCGGTAAAGATTTAAGTAAAAAATTAAAAGATCTTGAAGGTGAGTTTAATTTCCATATTTCATTAGCAACTACTTATATTAACCTAAACAACCTAGATTTGGCCTTGCACCATCTTAATATTGCAGAAGCCATGTATATTGACGCAAATCAAAAAGACAATTTATGGAAGGTATATCTTTACAAAGGTATGATACAAGATAAGTTAGGAGATATTAATGAAGCTGCTGTTTATTATAAAAAAATGTGGAATGCTGCAGAGCATCTAGATAATAACTCACAAAAAAGATATATACTCTATTCGTTAGCTGATTTTTTTACATATAATATTGATTTATTTCCCATTGAGACCGTACAATTTACTGATTTATGGCTACAACATTATTACCAATCGCGTCAAGACGTTACCAGAACACTACCAACAGGGCATGTGGATGTGCATTTTAGGTTTAAAAATGATCTTAATCCTGAATATACTAAATCTCTCGAGCGCACGCTCTTTATTGCAGACAGTCTCAATTCTCCCGAAACTTTGGTTTATACAGCCAATACATTAGCAGAAATTAATCAAAAACAAGGCAAGCCACAAACGGCCATCAATTATTTACAACAGGTAGAAAAAAAGCTCATCACACTTAAAGATCCTCACGCACAATTAACACTGTATAACTTGTTAGCAAAAAACACAGAACTAGCCGGTGATTACAAACTGGCACTACATTACAAAACCTTAGAAGGAGACCAAAGAGACCGGATACGCTCTGAACAAATGGTAAAAAACATTGCTGAACAAAAAGTGCTATTTGAGACTGAAAAAAAAGAAAAGGAAAACGAACTCTTAGCTATTGAAAATGCATTAATCAATCAACAAAAAAATAATCAACTTAAAATTTTTGTGCTTGGTTTATTTTTTTTGACGAGTATAGGAATGCTGTTGTTTTTTCAAAACCGGCAACGAAAAAAAGCCAATACCAAACTCACCATTTTAAACAAAGAGCTCGACAAGGCAAATAAAGTTAAAACACGATTTTTCTCTATTTTAAACCACGACCTGCGCAGTCCGGTGGCTAATCTTATTTCCTTTTTAAACCTTCAAAAAAACAGCCCCGAACTTCTAGATGAAGCAACAAAAAAGCGTATGGACGAAAAAACAATCCATACCGCAGAAAATCTACTCCAATCCATGGAAGATATGTTGCTATGGAGCAAAGGGCAAATGGAGCATTTTGCACCACAATTTAGAAAAGTGGCTGTGAGCATTTTATTTATTGATAATCAAAAAGTGTTTTCCGGGTACAATAGAATTGAAATTAAATACATTATTGATGAAAACATGGAAATCGTCACTGACGAAAACTACCTAAAAACGATTTTGCGTAACCTCACTAGCAATGCCATAAATGCCATTAAAAGTGTTGAAAATCCAAAAATAATCTGGAAAGCATGGCAAAAAAATTCAAATAATTTCATTTCCATTACCGATAATGGCCAAGGGGCATCCAAAGAAAAATTGCAAGCTTTATTTGATGAAAATACCGTAGTGGGTATTCAATCTGGATTGGGTTTGCATCTCATAAGAGATTGGGCAAAACAAATTAACTGCATAATTGATGTGGAATCACAACCGGGAATAGGAACAACATTTATTTTAAAACTTTAAAATTCTATTGTAAACTTGGAATTGATCTGGTTTGTTTATGGTTATAACAAAATACTCATCTTGTTGGTTTATAACAAGTATGAATGCATCGATCCAGAGAAAGCGTAATTGAAATCATTTAAAATCATTTCAGTTTGGATGTAGTCATCACTCTGTTAAATTTCAACTAATATTGTTTAACTTTCGCAATACTATCGTTAAACATTTTGTATCTTTGAAGTATAAATTATTCATCATGGCAAAAAAGAAAAATATTACGGAAAGCAACCTCATCGACTTTTACATGGATTATGTGTTAGAGCATGGTAAAGCACCTCATTCAGTTTATAAATTTGCGAAAGATAACAACTTTGAAGAAGCTAGTTTCTACGCTCATTTTGGCACATTTAAAGCCCTAGAACAAAAGATTTTTACAGCTTTTTTACACAATGCTTTAAACCTATTAGCTCAAAACGAAGAATACCAATCTTTCGACGCTAGAAATAAATTGTTGAGCTTTTATTATACCTTCTTTGAAATTTTAACAGCTAATAGAAGTTACGTTCTTTTCGCTTTAGGTGAAGGCAATAAGCCAATTAATTCATCAAAGGCTTTAACTAAATTAAAGTCAGAATTTTCAGATTATATCAAAAGTCTTGAAATTGAAACCTTCAACATTGAGCAGGAACAAATCGAAAAAATACAACAGCGTACCATAGTTGAAACCGCTTGGCTTCAGTTGTTGTATACCATGAAATTTTGGATGGATGACACATCGGCTGGATTTGAAAAAACAGATATTTTCATTGAAAAATCACTCAAAACTAGTTTTGACGTTATTAATACACAGCCCCTAAAAAGTGTGATTGACTTTGGAAAATTCCTTTTCAAAGAAAGAATGCAAATGAACTAAATTAAATAAGACCTATTGAAAACCTTAAATAGTATACCCACATCTAAAATTCAACGCGCCTCCAAAATGGTTCAAACCGGAGCTAAAGTTGGCGTGAATTACCTTAAATATTACGGTGACAAAATCACCAAAACCGAAGCAGAAGCAAAGGACCGACTAAACAACAATAATGCAGAAGATATTTACGATGGTCTCAAGCAACTTAAAGGAAGTGCTCTCAAGGTTGCTCAAATGCTCAGCATGGAAAAAAGCATTTTGCCGCAGGCTTATGTTGAGAAATTTTCTTTAGCACAATTTTCGGTTCCACCATTGTCGCCTCCTTTGGTGATTAAAACTTTTAAAAACTACTTCGGAAAACACCCTAATGAGTTGTTTGATAAATTCGACTCAACCTCAGTAAATGCGGCTAGTATTGGCCAAGTGCATTTAGCTGAAAAGGATGGGAAAAAACTTGCTGTGAAAATTCAATATCCCGGCGTAGCTAAAAGTATAGCTTCAGATTTGGCTATGGTGAAACCAATCGCCATTAAAATGTTCAATATTAGAGGTAAAGATTCTGATAAATATTTTAAAGAAGTTGAAGACAAACTTGTTGAAGAAACAGATTATATTTTAGAGGTTCAACAGAGTAAAGAAGTAGCTTTGGCCTGCAACCATATTCCAAATTTGCGTTTTCCGCAGTATTACGAAGCATATTCATCAGACCGAATTATCACTATGGATTATATGCAAGGTGAACATTTGTCGGAGTTTGTAAAACACAACACCAGTCAAGAAATGTCTAACCAACTCGGTCAGGCTTTATGGGATTTCTACATGTACCAGATTCACGTTTTGAAAAAAGTGCACGCCGACCCGCATCCTGGAAACTTTTTAATTTCTGCGGAAGGTGAATTGATTGCCCTCGATTTTGGTTGTATGAAAATTATCCCAGACGATTTTTACATACCTTATTTTGAATTGGCCAGAAAGGAAAGTATTGAAAATAAAGACTTTTTCATGGAAAAACTGTATCAACTTGAAATCTTAAGAGCAGACGACAGCCCCGAAGAGATTAAGTTCTTCTCTGTCCTATTCCATGATTTGTTGAGTTTATTCACACAGCCATTTCACAGTGAAATCTTTGATTTTTCCGATAATACATTCTTTGATAAAATTGGTGAATTGAGCGAACGCTATACAAAAAGTACCGAATTAAGAAAAATGAATGGCAATCGTGGTTCTAAGCATTTTATTTATATGAACCGCACGTTTTTCGGACTTTATAACTTGATGTTCGATTTGAAAGCGCAAAACGTTCAAATCAATAACTTCCACAAATTAAATGAGGCAGTTTAACAGTCGAGACATTGATGAGTTGCATCATTTATACCGAATCAACCTTATTAACAGTTGTTCTGGTTATAAATCTGCCAACCTTATAGGCACTAAATCCAAAGACGGTTTTAGCAATGTAGCAGTTTTTAGCTCGGTAACACATTTGGGTTCGAATCCTGGTTTGCTTGGGTTTTTCTTAAGACCAACGACAGTAATGCGCCATACTTACGATAATATAAAAGCTACTGGTTGTTTTACGATTAATCACATTCATAAAGATATATTAGAAGATGCACACCACACCTCAGCTAAATATGCAAGGGAAGTATCAGAATTTGACGTAACTTCACTCAATAAAATTTACCGTGATGATTTTTACGCACCATTCGTAGATGGTTGCCCAATACAATTGTCAATGGAGTTTGTTGAAGAACATTCAATCCCTGCTAATAATACAGTTTTAGTAATCGGTAAAATTAGTCAGTTATTTGTAAAAGAAGACTTACTACATAAAGATGGCTTTATAGATTTATCAAAAGCAAAGGTTGCTACAATTAATGGTTTAGATGCTTATGCGGTTCCTGATTCCCATTTGAGATTAGAATACCAAAGACCAAAGCCAGGCTTCGCCCGACGAGAAGAATAAAAGTTTGTTAGATGCAAAAGGCTCAAAAACACACTTCAATTAAATTAATTTATGAGAGTTTTAGTAACAGGAGCAACAGGATACATCGGCAAAAGAATTATTCCTCTTTTGTTACAAGAAGGTCATATGGTCATTTGCCCTGTTAGAGATATACCCAGAGTACAGCAACTTTTTAAAGACCAAGAAGATGTTGAGTTGGTTGAAGCAGATTTCCTCAAAGCCGAAACCCTAAACAATCTGCCAAAAGATATTGATGC
>NZ_DAISXK010000028.1:0-41222 GCF_036825875.1 Paucihalobacter sp.
CATAACTGTCGTAAAGTAACATGAAAATCAAAGGTTTGATTATAGCGTTCCTGGTCTGTTCAACACAGATGTTCTATTCTCAAGAAGATGATGGAGTAGTTGCGCTTGCTTTACCGGTACGAAATTCTTTGATGTTCAACCAGTACATGATCAATCCAACCTTTAGTTTTGTCAGACAACAAAACAGGTTTATAAATTTCACCAATAAGCGCGAATGGGTTCAGTTTAATAATGCACCTGAAACTTATATTTTTGGTTATTCAGGAAGGTTTGCTGAAAACATTGGTGCTGGTGTAGGATTGTTTCAACAAAATTTTGGTGTTTTAACAACCTTTGGAGGTGTTGCCAACTTTGCTTACAACGCACGATTAAATACCGATAGCAATCTAACTTTTGGCCTTAATGTGGGCGCTTATAAAAGTGGTTTGAATAGTGGCAGCGTTATAACAAATTTTCCAGATCCTTCTTTAAACAACATTCCTTCAAATTTTTTACTTACCATAAACCCAGGTATCAATTACGGTATGGCCTTTTTAGATATTGGAGTGGCCATTAATAATTTGGCGGTTTACAACTTTAATACCTCTGAATTAATTCAAGACAATCCTGAACAAAGCATTCAAGCCCATTTGATGTACACGGGTTATTTGGATAGCTACGGATTTTTTGCAGAAAGCAGATTTACAGGCTTGCTCCGATCAGAATTTAAAAAAGACCAAACAGTCGTTTCAGGAATTGCGATGCTTCTAGTTCCAAAAGGAATATGGGCACAAGTTGGTTATAATAGCTTGTATGGCGCCTCAGGTGGATTGGGTTTAAACATTACCAAACAAATTGCCATAGAATACAATTATGAAATGGCCATCGGTGAGTTGATGGATTTTGGTCCATCGCACGAAATCACTTTAGCATATAAAATCAGTAGCTACCGAAACTACGATTACAGTCGCGAAGATGAAATAAGCGCACTTATTTCTGGTGATAAGAAAAGAAAACCAGCAGTTAAGAGCACTATCACGAGTGCTCAAGTAGCGGCCAATAAAGAAGCCAAAGCGAATGCATTAGCTGAAGAAAAGGCTAAAGCTGAAGCAGCAGCCCAAGCCAAACAATTAGCGGACGCTAAAGCGAAAGAAGAAGCTGAAGCCGCTAGAAAAGAAGCGGAAGCGAAAGTAGCGGCGATCGAAGTAACCGCAGAAGAAGCACAAAAAGCCAAAGCAGCTGAGGAAGCGAAAGCTAAATTAAAAGCTGAGAACAAAGCCAAAGCGGAGGCTGAAGATCGTTTACGTCAAGACGCTCAGGAAAAAGCTAGAATCATTCAGCAGGCTAGAGTGGAAGCTGCGGCAAAAGAAAAAGCTGAGCAAGAAGCCAAGAAAGCAGCCGAGGCCAAAGCAATTGCAGATGCTGAAAAAGCAAAAGCAGAGGAACAAGCAAGACGCGATGCCGAAGTTTTAGCAAAAGCGGAAGCCGAAAAAGCAAAAGCTGAAGAACAAGCCCGATTATTGGCTGAGGCTAAAGCGCTAGCCGATACTGAAGAAGCAGCAAGATTAGAGGCAGAAGCCAAAGCAGCGGCAGAAGCTTCATCACCAACAGTACTAGATGATAATATGGCTGCTTCCGTGGATGCTATTGATAAATTGACTGAAGATTCCAATGCCTTGATGGCAAGATTCCAGGCCGCAATTGAGAATAAAAATAAAGATTTAATAGATTTAAAAGAGGAGAATGATTTAAGTGATCAAGGCATTGTTACAGATCCAAAACCTTTCAAGAGTGTCACTGCCGAAAACAATGCCATTGAAGCGATAAAAGCTGATTTAGACGAAGTGATAAAAAAGCGAGAAATACGAATAAAAGAATTGGAAGAATTGTATGATGAAAATCAAAGATTTGCTACCATAGTTAATGATACTGTGATGTTATTCTATAAAAACACCATAAAAAAATTAAAGGCAGAGCAACTAAAATCAATTCAATCTAAAGCACTATTAACAGCCACTTTAAAAGATATAAATGAAGCTACCGAATTTGAAAGAAAGCGTCGCATTAAACGTGCAGCTTTTGATAGCGAAAAAGATCGAAATACTCAGGATAAAGCCACTTTACAACGTATTAAACAAACCACACCATTAAGTTCTGAACCCTTAAAAGAAGCGGATTTTGATTTTGGAGAAGAGCAAAGCGGAAATATTCAAATTTTAAAGAATATTAAAAATATTGAGGAAGGTTATTATGTGATTCTTGCGGTACATGGTGCTGTTGACAAAAGAGATGATTTTTTAACCAAGGTGGTCGCAACAGGAGAGAAAAATATCGACTTTTTCTATGACGTGAACACCAGTAAATACTATGTATACTCTCAAAAATTTGAGACTATTGAGGAAGCTAATGATGCATTAAAATCGAAAGGAAGCAAACCATTTAATGGCAAACTATCCATAGTTAAAGCAGAGAATTAAGATTAAATATAATTAAGGTAAAGACCTATTTTTTTACAGTGCCCCATGTGAATAAATAGAATAAAAAAATGATAACCATGAAAAAACCTACTTTTTCAAAAACCGTACTTATTGTTTCCTTTGTGCTATTGGGATTACAATCATTTGCCCAAAACTATGTACCGTTCACACCGCGTTACAATGAAGACATAAAAGGCGATATCGTCCTTATCGGAAACAACATTTTGGGTCCGAATAATGACGCATTTAACGATGTTACCATGTTTAATCACTTGGTCGATATGCAATATATTGATATTGATAGCGATCCATCAACCTTTAGCTCTTCTAGTGCAGACCTAGAAATTGCGAATCCAAATTGCTACCAAATAAAACACGCAGGTTTGTATTGGGGAGCAGTAACCGCAGGAGATGCCTCTATCACCAATGTAAAATTTAAAGGTCCAGAAGGTGATTATTACGATATAGTAGGCGATATTATATTCGATGCAGATGGCACCTCTGTTGATGGTGGTAACAGCTTCTCTTATGCTTGTTATGCAGATGTAACATCTATAGTTACAGGTTTAACAAATGATTTAGGAACTTACACCGTGGCCAATGTTTCAAGTGCAACTGGTAGAACAGCTTCATTTAATCCCTATAATGGAACAGGTTATTCAGCAGGATGGTCTCTTTTTATAGTTTATGAAGATCCTACCTTACCAGGAAAGTCAATTACAAGTTTTGACGGTTTTAGTGCCATTAGCGTGGCTGGTGCAAACCCAACTCTCGATATTCCTATTACTGGATTTAGAACAGTACCTGCACCAACTCCGGTTAGAGCCAACTTTGCATTTGCAACTTTGGAAGGTGATGCACCCATTCAAGGTGATAGATTGAGGTTGAATGGCGTAACATTGTCAACTGCTGATAGGCCAGCAAATAACTTCTTTAATAGTACAGTTACCCAATTAAGTGCCTTGCCTGTAAATAATAGAAATCCGAATAGTGCTAACACTTTAGGATTTGATACTGGTGTAATGGTAGTACCCAATCCTGGTAATACAGTTATTGCCAATGATGCGACTTCTGCTACCGTACGATTAGAAACGAGTCAAGATACTTATTTTCAATATTTTTTCGCTTTTGCGGTTGAAATTATAGAGCCCAATATTGTTCTAACTAAAATAGTTGAAGACGATTTAGGAAATGACATAGGTGGTCAAACCGTAGGACTCTCACAACCATTAAATTATGTTATTGGCTTTCAAAATACTGGTAATGATAATGCTACCAATTTTCAAATTAGAGATATTCTTCCTATCAATATCATTTTTAATTATCCCGAAGACCTTGTATTACCTCCTGGTGTCACTGTCTCTAGTTACGATTCCGCTACCCGAGAACTCGTTTTTGATATTGAAGATTACCTTGTTGAAGAGAATGATCCAGCCTATGAAATTCGAATTGAGGTTATGACCGTTGAAACTTGTAACCAACTTGCCGATGCTTGTTCAAATATTATAAATAATCAGGCATATGCCACCTATAACGGTTTTTTTAATCCCAATTTTACAGTTACAGACGATCCTAGTTTTAGTATAAACACAGGTTGTTTAATAACGCCTCAAGCGACTAACTTTTTAGCAGATCTAGACGATTGTATTTTTCAAGAAGATATCATTCTTTGTGGCGCTACGGTTGAACTGACTGCAGCTAACGGTTACGATGCTTATTCATGGTCAACAAGCCCAACAGGAACGCCTGTAATCGGCACAACACAAACAATCACAGTGTCATCTACTGGAATTTACTACGTTCAAAATACAGCAACAGCACCTTGTCAATCTATAGAACAGCAATTTAATGTTACACTTTTTGGGGGTGATATCTCCAATCCTGTAATTCCATTTGCTGATGAGGTAGTAATCTGTCCAAATGATGGAAAACTACTACCGCTTATATTATTATGCGGTGAAAATGATTCAACCGAAATTCAAACCAATATTTCTGGAGTATCCTCTATTATTTGGGAACAATTAAATGAATCTAGCTGCGATGCTGTATCCAATCAGGATTGCGCCAATGAAAGTACTAATTGTAGCTGGAACCAATTAGGAACCGGACCTAATTTCAATGCGAATTCTGCAGGGCAATTCCGATTAACAATCAATTATTCTGGTGGTTGTTTTAACAGATTCTATTTTAATGTTTATCAGAATCTGTTGAATCCCAATGTAACAGCTACAGATATAGTTTGTAACACTCCGAGCAGCATTACGGTTGGCGGTGTGCCTTCAGGATATGAATACAGTTTAGATGGTATAAACTATCAGCCAAGTAATATTTTTTCGGTTACTTCACCTGGTATTTATTCAGTAAATATTAGACAAATTGGTGTTGATACAAATCCATGTATTTTTTCTGTACCCGATGTACAAATAAGAGAGCGCAATTTTACGGTTTCAACTGTTGTTGAACAACCGCTTTGTAATGGTGATTTGGGAAGCATTTATTTGGCAGCAAATGATGTGGATCCGCAGTATTTCTTTTCACTTTATCAAGGTGCAACTTTAGTGAATAGTGTAGGACCCATCGCCGAAAACACTTATATATTTGCCAACTTAAATCCAGGCACTTACACCGCGAATATTGAAACAGAAGATGGATGTACGCATTCAGAAGATATAGAAATTATTGAACCACCTTTACTAACAGCCACCGCAGCCTTAACCATACCATTAACCTGCACCGATGGTGAGATTACGGTTTATCCAGAAGGCGGAACAGCACCTTATTTTTACTTTGTTAACGGTTCATCCGATTTTCAAACTGTGCCGGAAATTGAGGTTACAGCACCTGGAGTTTTTAATATCTTGGTCATTGACTCCAACAATTGCGAAGCCAATACAACCATTACTGTCGAGGCTATTCCACAGCCAGAATTCGATGTTTCTTTTACAGATATTCTTTGTATGGATCCTAATTCTGGAACCATATCAGTTAATGTCAGTAATGCCAACGGAAATACTTTACAATATAGTATAGATAGTGGTTCAACTTTTTCAGGGTCGTCAGTATTTACAGGTTTATCGGCTGGTGACTATGAGGTTGTTGCTCAGTATAGTTTTGCTTCGTCGGTTTGTTTATCAGATCCGCAAACTATTATAATTTCTGCTGATGATCCTATAATTGGAACCGCAACTTTAACTGCGCCTTATACTTGTGATTCTGACGGAACCATTACTGTAACAGATGTTTCTGGTGGCTCTACACCATATACTTACAGTATTGATGGTGTTAATTTTCAAACAGGAAATACTTTCACTGGCTTGGCAAATGGAACCTATACAATTACTGTACAAGATAGCAGCGGGTGTGCTGAGAATATTAACACCATTACCATAGAGGCTTTAAATCCACCAACCGATTTAACATTTAGTAGTAGTGCGTTGTCTTGTCCATCAAACACTTCAACAGTTACTATCACAGGAACATCCGGTGGTGTTGCACCTTTAGAATATCAAATAATTGCACCAGCATCTGCTGCAACAGCCTACCAAACTTCCAATGAATTTGCAGATTTAGCACCAGGAACTTATACCTTTCAAGTTAGAGATGCTAACGATTGTACCTACAGTGAATCGTTTACCATAACAGCTTTAGATCCTATTATTGTGGTTGGCCAAATTTTGAATGATGTTTCATGTTTTGGGGCAGATGATGGTTCCGCTCAATTCACTGTGTCTGCTACTACTAATTTTTCGTACACTTTTAACGGTGGTACCGCCACCGCAGGTACTTCGCCTGTAATCTTATCAGGATTAGTAGCTGGAACATATACCATTGTTGTGACTGATAATACCACCAATTGCGATGGAACTGCAACGGTTACCGTCAACCAAGCGGCCGTTGACTTGTCTATCACAACAAATGTAAATCCTATTACTTGTTTGCAAAATGGTAGCGTTGTAATCAATGCATCTGGTGGTTGGGGCGGAAATGTATTCAGTTTGACCTTGCCTGACGGAACTGTATTACCCAATCAAAGCAATAACAATTTTACAAATTTAACTCAAGATGGAACCTATACAGTTACTGTTACCGATTCTAACGGCTGTATTGCAACAGATACATTTGATTTGAATACGCCAAATTCGCCTGTCGCTTCCATAGATACAACTTCAGATTTTTGTTACGATACAACCAATGGAGCAAGTATTGAAGTTACCGTGACCTCAGGAGAAGCGCCTTTTGAATACAGTTTGAATGGTGGAGCTTTTCAATCTAGTAATATTTTTAACAATTTAACCCCAGGTGCTTACACAGTTACAGTGAGAGATGCCTTTGGGTGTGTTGTTACCCTATCAGAACAAACCATTGCGCCTCAATTATCTGTGAGTACTGTTTTAACAGACGATTTAGACTGTACCGCTTCACCTGATGCTTTGATTTCAGGAACTATAGTTGGTGGCTATGCCCCGTTTAATTATGCTGTATCTGTTAACGGAGGAGCCATTACTGCTCTGGGAACAACAGGTCCAAATTTTACCTATTCTACAGGAACAGCTGGAACCTATCGTTTTGAGATTACCGATGCCCAAGGCTGTATCATCCAAACAGGTACCACAACCATCAATCCAATTACACCACCAGCTATTAGTACTGTATTACAAACCCAAGATATTTTGTGTAATGGTGATTCTAATGCTGCAATTCAAGTGAGCATCGATACATCATCGGGAACAGCGCCATTTGTTATTAATGTGAATAACGATACAACAGGCGTTAATTACGGCACACAAACTTCAGGATTGCCAGCCGGAACTTATACGGTGACTGTTACTGATGCTAGATCTTGTACTGCTACAGAAACAATTACTATTTCTGAACCAGATGATATTGTTGTTGACTATTTTACCATACCAATTACATGTACCACTGGCGGTATTTCACAAGGTTCTATTATTATTAATAGTGTAAACGGTGGAACAGCACCTTACAATTATTTTGTAACCGGAACCAATGGTTATTCTAATTCTGAAATGAACGCCACAGGTTCTACTTCGGTTAGTTTTGATGTGGTAGATTTTGGATTGTACCAAATTAATGTAGTTGACGCAAACGGATGCTCGGTATTGTTCCAAGATGTTTTGGTGGCTTCCCCACCAGATGATTTGGAAATTACTATCAATACCTCAGTAGATTGTCTAACGGGAGGAGAAGCGGTGGTAAGCGTTAGTTCTACCTTAGCTAGTTCTGGTCCGTTTTTCTTTAGTATTTACCAAGGACCTATTTCGGTGTATCCAAACCCTGCTGGGTCATGGATTCCAGAAGATTCCCCAGGAAGCCAGTCGGCTACCTTTACGGGATTAACTCCTAGTGTGTTATATACATTTATTGTTTACGACGAATCAACGCTATGTAGTTACTACGAACCAGCAACTACACCAATTCCAACCAATTCAACTTTAACAGCCTCTACTGTTTCTGCTAATAATATCACCTGTACAGGCAGCGCCGATGGCAATGTCACTTTTACTGTGAATAGTGTTTATGGAACAGCAACCAACATTTCTTACGAAATTTTTGATTCCTTGTCTCAAAATACTACTGGTATTTCTGGAACAGGCGTTGTTCCTGCATCAGGTTCTGTTACCGTAACCGATTTAGGTCCGTTGCCTTTCGGGAATTACTATGTGCTGATCAGTGAAACCTCTGGCCCAAATACAGGCTGTAGTGTGGTAACTGTAGCGTTTAATATTACTGAGTCTGCTATTCCTTTAAATTTATCAGTTTCAGTTGATCAAAATGCGAATTGTAACGCCGCTTCAGGGGTTATTAGTGCCATTGGTCAAGATGGAACTGCACCGTATCGATATCAAGTGACTACAACAGCTGCGGCTCCATTAGCATCAGACCCGTTATGGGCTTCTGCGAGTAGCTTCAACTTAGACGCTGGTAATTATTATGTACATGTATTAGATGCTTATGGATGTATTGTAACGTCTTCTGAGGTTATTTTACCATCAAATCCTTCACCTGCTATTTCAGCAACAGTCACTAATGATTGTACAGCGGTTGAAGGCGCTTTTGAGATTGATGTGACCTTAGCTTCTGCTGGTGTTGCACCATATAGTTATCGCATTAACGGAAGTGCTTTCCAAACACAAACATTACCATTCACCATATTTAATTTAAACTCGGGTAGTTATACCATTGAGGTAAGAGATGTTAATGGTTGTAGTGATGTGGTGACGGTCGATATTGAAGCACCTATAGGATTAACACCAGCTATTACAGCTTTACCGAGTTGTACAGACGATGATGGTGCGATTACCATGACAGGAATAGGTGGAACTGGAAATTACGTTTATACTATTAGTCCCAATCCAACTTCAATCACCTTATCTGGCAATGTGTTTTCTGGAGTGCCTTCAGGAACTTATACCATCACCATGACAGATACCGTTACCTTGTGTACGGAAGATGTTTCAGTAACGCTTCAAAATGCAACTCCAGTCATTTTCACTACTACTGTAGACGAAGTAAGTTGTCATGGAGGTAGTGACGGTATGATTACAGTTAACTTACCACCAAGTAATAATAACCCGGTATATACATACGAAATTATTGCGCCCATCAGTATTGCGGCTCAAACCTCGAATGTCTTTACAGGATTAGCTACAGGAACCTACACAGTTCAGGTTACCTCTGGTAGAAATTGTGTTGCCACGGAAGATGTTACTATAGGAGAACCTTCGCTATTAGATGTATCGGGAACAGCAACCGATTTTGCTTGTGCTATTGATAATTCGGTGAATACATCTACTCTTACTATTACAGAAGTAGGAGGTACTGCACCTTATTTATATAGCATTAATGGTATTAATTATTTCAGCACAAATACCTTCAATATTATTGATAATGGCAGCATCCAAAACATTACTGTTTATGTGCAAGATGCTAACGGATGTATAGCAACCAATTCAGTAATTGTTAATCCTCTTGAAGAATTAACATCAGCAATAGCAGCGATTGCCACACCTATTGATTGTAACAGTACAGGTACTGTTGAAATTATGGTTACCGGTGGTTCAGGTAATTTTACTTATGAAATGCTTCCAAGCGGAACGCCACAAGCTTCCAATATTTTTGATATTTCAAGTCCAGGCGATTATTATTTCCAAGTAAATGACATTGGTACCGGTTGTTTTATTTCGACCGCACCAATTACTATCGCCCCATTTAATTTAATTGATGTGACGGCGACTGCTAGTACTGATATCACATGTTTTGGAGATACTAACGGTGCAATTCAAATAAATGTGAGCGACTACAATGGCAATTATACATATCAAGTTTTTGACGGTTTAGGAACTGCGGTAACTGGAGTTATTGCTGCCAATACAACTGCTAATCCACAAGAAATAACAGGATTATCAGCTGGTAACTTTACCGTTGAGGTCAATGCAACTGATAGTCCATTTTGCACTGCAACATCCAATGTTGTAACAATTGTTTCACCGCCAACCCCATTAACATTAACACTTACAGAAACAGCAAATGTTACTTGTGATAATAATTCAGGAACGATAACTGCCATTGCTAATGGCGGATTTGGAGGTTATGAATATGAATTAACAGGCACTGCCTCGGTTGCTTATTCTCCTAATGGAAGTTTCACGGGCTTATCGGCTGGTAATTACGTAGTGAATGCGAGAGATGCTGGTGGCTGTATAGTGTCAGAAAATATTGTTCTAATTGAACCAGCTCCAATTACGACAACGTTCACACCGAACATCACTTTGTTATCTTGTTTTGGAGACCAAAATGCAAGCATCACAGTAAGTAACGTAACAGGCGGACAGGGAAATAATTACAGTTACACCTTAAATACCATTTTACCAACTTCAAGTTCGTCAGGGCCACAATCATCGCCAGTATTTAACAATTTAGCAGCTGGAACATATATAGTAACCGTAACAGACGCCTTAAATTGTGATTTCACATCATTAGAAATTGTAATTTCTCAACCAACTCCAATTAATGCAAATCTCGTCGTTGCATCTACACAAACATGCGAGACTGAAACAACACTTACTTTAAGTGCTAATGGTGGAACAGGATCTTATGAATATAGCACTAGCAGCAACTACGCTTCGGTATTGGGAACATTTGTATCATCAGTTACCTTTCCGGTATCCGAAGGAACCTATGCTTATTATGTGAGAGATGCTAATGGATGTGAGGCTAATATTTCTAATGAAATCACCATAGATCCACTTCCAGAGTTAATACTAACTTTAACTTCGACCAATCCAAATATCAATTGTTTTGGTGATAATAACGGAAGCATTACCGCAACTGCTCAAGGTGGTTTGGGGAATTATGTTTACACCCTTGAAGACAACATGGGTAACACCATTCCTGCAACTCAAAATAGTCCTGGTGTGTTTACTGAACTGGTAGCGGGCGATTATGTTGTGATTGTTGAAAGTGGCGACTGCGATGTGGTTTCACAACTGGTAAGCATATCTCAACCGACAGCTCCGTTAGAAGCTACTTTTAATGTTAACGACGTGACTTGTTTTGGTGGCAATGACGGATTTATTGAAATTATAGCCACTGGAGGTACTGGAAACATTCAATATGCTATTTCACCTCAATCCAATCAATTTTTTGATACCAATCGTTTTGAAAATTTAGCACCGGGCGATTACGACGTTATTGTTCAAGATGTTTTAGGTTGTTTTTTAATTTTCAATTTTACAATCACTGAACCAGAACCAGTAATTATTTCAATCGTTGCGGATTCTATATTCCCAGAAGTTTGTGAAGGTGATGCAGATGGTGAATTTAGTATAGAGATTTCTGGAGGAACGGCTCCTTATAGTGTGAGTTTAGATGACTATGATGGTCCATATACAGTTGGAGCTGCAGGGCAAACCCAATTTGATTTTACCGACTTGGGTGGTGGCGACCATGTAGTGTTTGTAAGAGACAGCGAAGGTTGCGAGTCTGAATGGAATATTACCTTCCCCGAATCTGTAAGTTTTAATCCAATGTTACTTATTGAATCTGTTTGTGTGAATGATGCCACAGAAAATGTAGTGACTGTTAACGTTGAAGGCGATATTGATCCTGCGGATTTGGATTATGCTTTAAATGGAGGCGCCTATCAAATGAGTAATGTCTTTACGAATGTACCTGTTGGAACTGATCATTATATAGAAGTACGCCATACAAATGGCTGTATTCAAACAACAGAATTTTTTAACGTAGAGCAGTATGAACCATTGGTAATAGCTTTGAATGAAGGCAATCTTAATGAAATAATTGCAGTAACTGCTGGTGGTACTGGTGATTATCAATACACATTGAATGGGGTAGATTATGGTGACACTAGTACCTTCACAATAACTGAAACTGGAAATTACACGGTGGTTGTTACCGACAACAGTGGCTGCTCTGCTTCAGCTACCATATTTAGAGAGTTTGTAGACATCTGTATTCCTAATTACTTCACACCAAATGGAGACGGCGTAAATGATGGATGGGCGCCAGGTTGTGTTCAGAATTATCCAAATTTAGAGTTTGACATATTTGATAGATACGGACGTAAGGTTGGCACCTATAGAGTCGGTCAATACTGGGATGGAAGATATAACAATAAGGAACTGCCAACTGGCGATTACTGGTATGTAGTTAGGCTGAATAGCTCTACTAATGACCGTGATTTTGTTGGTCACTTTACACTTTATAGATAAAAATCATGAATAAGCTGAGTTAATTGAAAAAACGAAAAGACATGAAAAAATTTCTAAAATATTTCCTCTTTATAGCAGTTACATATACCTATGGACAAGAGTTGAATTTACCAGTTTGGACTCAGTATTTGGCGGATAACGAGTTTGTGATATCGCCAACATTTGCAGGAATTGGCGATAACTTGAGAGTTAGAGTGAACGGCTTAACACAATGGGTTGGTATTAAAGACGCTCCTGACAACCAATCATTTTATGTTGATATGAGGATATCAAATCGGTCAGGAGTAGGTGTGTCTGCCTACAATGATAAAAATGGTAACACGCGCCAAACAGGCGTGAAATTCTCCTTTGCCCATCATTTGGTTTTAGATTATTACACCAAACAGTTTTTGTCTTTCGGACTTTCCTATAACATCAACGCTTTTAAAATTGATATTCATAATTTTCAACCAACTATTGAGATGCCAATTTTAGATCCAGCAATTACCGATGATAGAGCCATCTCAAATCATAACTTCGACGTTGGATTTTTATACCGGTACAAGGAGTTTTTCTTTAGTTTTAATGCTAATAATATTTTAGAAAAAGACATCAATGATTTTAATGGCTTTGAACCAAATACCATCAGAAATTATCAAGTGTATTCTGGATATGTTATGAGAAGTAATTATAACAAAAATATAGAATACGAACCTTCAGTGTTTTTCCAATTATTTGGAAGCGATGGCCGTTCAGCTACCGATATCAATTTTAAATATAGAAAGTATACGAGAGGTGAAGATTATTACTGGATTGGAGCATCGTATCGTTTTTTAAACGATCAGTTTTTGAAACCTTTAAATGTTGGCCCAATGGCTGGTATCATGAAATCTAAAATGTATTTCGCATACTCATACCAAATTACGACTAACGATTTAGCAGGATACAATTCAGGGACGCATATGGTCACTATTGGATTAGATTTTCTTCAAGGTATTAGTGATTGTCCGTGTACGAAGAGTAAAATCAATAAGTTTTAACACAATAACAAGCTGCTTAGTCTGGGAATAGTCACCATCACTTCAAAAGTTAAAAATGTTATATTTTAAGAACATAAACTTTGTCTTTAATTTTATTCATCGTAATATTGCAATATATAATTGTAAGTGAATCGTTGTACTTATATAAATCTGTTCCAAATGAAACTATCCGAAATCAAACAAATTTTAGTCAACCAAAAAACTATTGCTTTTCAACTACCCGATGGCCAATTAGTGCCTGCTCATTTCCACGTTACTGAGGTTGGTAAAGTTCAAAAAGACTTTATTGATTGCGGTGGCACTGTTAGAAGTGAAACTGTCGTAAATTTTCAATTGTGGGAAGCCAATGATTATGATCACCGTTTACATCCCGAAAAATTATTGAATATTATAGAATTATCAGAGCGTATTTTTAATTTGCCTAATGCCGACATTGAAGTAGAATACCAAGCGCAAACCATTGGAAAATTCGGATTAGATTTTGACGGTAAAAACTTTATGTTAACCACCAAAATGACCGATTGTCTCGCTAAAGATAATTGCGGTATTCCACCTGAAAAACTAAAAGTAAGAATTGGCGAAAGGCAAAAATCTACTGCTTGTTGCTCGCCAGAATCTGGTTGTTGTTAATTGTAACAAGATTTAATTTTTCAACTTAACTGATATAGATAATTAAGAAGTAGGTTTAGTTTCTTTCGAGAGCTAACTAACCAATTTTCCGTAACTTTATAAAAAATTGCACGCCTCATTGTTAACGAGGCCATTTAATCATTTCAGTTGAAAATCATTAGGTTCACCAAAAAAGGACTGTACTGCATTCCCGGAAAATTTTATCTCGATCCTTGGGGTCAAGTTGATTATGCTGTAATCTCCCACGGACACGCGGATCATGCCCGATGGGGTATGAAACACTACCTTTGCGTAGACGATTCTAAAGCCATTTTAAAACACCGCATTGGTCAAGATATTTCTATCGAAAGCTTGCCTTACGGAATAGAAAAAACTATCAACGGCGTCAAATTGAGTTTCCATCCGGCCGGGCATATCATTGGTTCTGCTCAAATTAGATTGGAATACAAAGGCCATGTCACCGTTTTTACTGGTGATTATAAAACAAATGCCGATAGTCTTACTATTCCTTTTCAACCCGTAAAATGCCACACTTTTATTACCGAAAGTACTTTTGGATTGCCTATTTATCACTGGCAGGACGATGCCATCATAAGACAGCAAATGCAGAATTGGGTGCTAAGCAATCAACAGCAAAATAAAACAAGTGTTTTTGTGGGTTATTCGCTTGGGAAATCGCAACGCATCATGTCCCTATTAGATGGCTGTGCGCCTATGCTGGTTCACAATGCCATTTATCAATTGAATGAAGTTATTAGAAGTTCTGGTATCAAACTTCCTCAAGCCGATTTATGGCAAGCCACCACCGATAAAAATTTGCTTCAGAATAACATTGTTATCGTGCCACCGGCTTTAATTGGAAGTAATATGATCAAACGCATTCCTAATGCCGCCATTGCCTTGTGTTCGGGTTGGATGCAAATAAGAGGGCACCGGCGTTGGCAAGCGGTTGATGCTGGATTTGTAGTAAGCGACCATGCCGATTGGAATGGTTTAATTTCAGCAGTAAAAGCCACCGAAGCCGAACAGGTTTACGTCACACATGGCTATCAGGAAACTTTTGCCCGTTACCTTAACGAGATTGGTATTTCTGCCGCTGAGGTCAAAACAGAATACGGAAGTTACGAAGATGCAGAAGCCAAAGAAACTGAATTACCAAAAAGTGCATGAAACAGTTTGCAGCACTCATACAGCAGTTAGAGCTCACCAATAAAACAAACGCCAAAATTGAGGCGATGGTGCGGTATTTTAGCACTGCACCCAATAAAGATAAACTTTGGTTGATTGCATTGTTCACAGGTAAACGTCCCAAACGTCCTGTAAAAACATCATTGATGAAAGAATGGTGTCTTGAAATCACTGGTCTGCCCGAGTGGTTGTTTTTAGAAAGTTACAGTGCTGTGGGCGATTTAGGCGAAACTTTGTCGCTTTTATTACCGCCCCCAAAACAGCAAAGTGATAAAACTTTAAGCCAGGTCATTCAAGACCTAAAAGTGATTAAAAACTTTTCGGATGAAGAGAAAAAAACATATATCCTTGAAACATGGGACAGTTTTGAAACACACCAACGCTTTTTAATAAACAAACTTATTGGAGGTAGTTTTCGGGTGGGTGTTTCTAAAAAACTACTGGTAAATGCGTTGTC
The DNA here is from genome assembly GCF_036825875.1 of Paucihalobacter sp. Taxonomy (NCBI): domain Bacteria; kingdom Pseudomonadati; phylum Bacteroidota; class Flavobacteriia; order Flavobacteriales; family Flavobacteriaceae; genus Paucihalobacter; species Paucihalobacter sp. The sequence goes on from NZ_DAISXK010000028.1 coordinate 15,503, forward strand.
TAAATATTCAGGAGTTGAATCTAATCAACTTATGCACAGTATTATTGGAAATTGGACGGTAGATGATATCACTTTTGAGGATTTAATTGAAGGTAAACATATTAATTACGACAATTCTAAACCGTACCCGTTTTGCTTGGCTTATGCTTTGGATAAACCTACCCACGAATTAGGTGATGTTCAAAACTGGCAAATAGAATACAAATGGGATGGTATTCGCGGACAACTAATCAAGCGGGATAATACGGTGTTTATTTGGAGTAGAGGTGAAGAACTAGTCACCAAACAATTCCCAGAACTGGTTGAAGCAGTTCAAAATTTACCAGATAGTTTTGTCTTGGATGGTGAGATATTGGCCATGAAAGATGCCAATGTGCTTCAGTTTAACGATCTTCAAAAACGTCTCAATCGTAAAAATGTAAGCAAGGCCTTGATGGCTGAAGTGCCTGTAAATTTTCGAATTTACGACATACTCGAATGGAATGGCGTTGATATCAGGAGTGAAGCATTGATCAACAGACAAACACATATCAATAAAATTCTGAATTTTGAAAATCAAACTGCCTTATCACAATCTCATGAACTAAATGTTCGTTCGTGGGATGATGTAAAAGCGTTTCGTGAAGAAGCGCGCAGTCAAAATTCGGAAGGGTTGATGCTCAAATTAAAACAATCCCCGTATCACACTGGTCGCATCAAAGGCGATTGGTGGAAATGGAAAGTAGATCCGCTATGTATCGATGCGGTATTAATTTATGCTCAAAAGGGTAGTGGTAGGCGCAGTGGCTTTTACACAGACTATACTTTTGCTGTAAGAGATGGCGACAAACTAGTAAATATTGCCAAAGCCTATTCGGGGTTGACCAATGAGGAAATTAAGGAAGTCAGCAAATTCGTTACCAAAAATGCCACCGAAAAATTTGGCCCTGTACGTACTGTTATACCCGAATTGGTATTTGAAATTGCCTTTGAAGGCATTGCGCTCAGCAATCGGCATAAATCTGGTGTGGCCTTGCGATTCCCAAGAATTGCCCGTTGGCGAAAGGATAAATTGGTATCTGAAATTGATGATATTGATTCGGTCAAACTACTTATCACAGCCAACTCATGAAAAACACCTTCACAACAACAACTGGCTACGAAATGGTAGTGCAATGGATGGCCAAAAACGGTAACGCACCATTCGATTTTCAGCAGAAAAGTTGGAAGGCATATCACGAAGGTAAAAGTGGGATGGTAGTGGCGCCTACGGGTTTTGGAAAAACCTTTTCAATTTTTTTAGCGGTGGTGATTGATTATTTAAATCATCCGGAAGCCTATCAAAAAGGATTAAAATTGCTTTGGGTGAGTCCGTTGCGTTCCCTAGCCAAAGATTTAGCCAAAGCCATGAGCGAAGCCATTTTAGATATTGGTTTAGATTGGGAAGTTTCGGTACGAAATGGCGATACGCCTCAAAATATGCGACGCTCACAAGAGCGCTTAATGCCAGATATTTTAATCACCACTCCAGAAACCATCCAATTAATGTTTACTCAAAAGGACAATTCCCGTTGGTTTAAGCACCTCAATTGTTTGGTGGTAGATGAATGGCACGAGCTTTTGGGTAGCAAGCGCGGAGTATTGACCGAGCTGGCCGTTTGCAGAATGTTAGAAATCCAGCCAAAACTCCGCATATGGGGCATCACTGCCACCATCGGAAATTTGGAAGAAGCTGCTGAAGTTTTACTGCCATATTCACAGCTTAAAATACAATTCATCACTTCAAAACTCAAAAAGAAAATAGACATCCAACCGGTATTTCCAGACACGGTTGAATTGTTGCCATGGGCGGGTCATTTGGGTAAGAGTATGGCGACCAAAATTATCCCCATCATTCATAAACACCGTACCACACTAATTTTTACCAACACCCGCGGACAAGCAGAATTGTGGTATCAAATTATTTTAGAAGCGGCGCCAGAGTTGGCTGGTTTGCTGGCCATTCACCATGGATCTATAGATGGGAAATTACGTATTTGGATTGAAGACAGCATCGCTTCAGGGCAGTTAAAAGCGGTGATTTGTACCTCGTCTTTAGATTTGGGTGTGGATTTTAAACCAGTAGATTGTGTGATTCAAATAGGATCAGCCAAAGGTATTGCCAGATTTGTACAACGCGCTGGTCGCAGCGGGCATTCGCCTTATGAAACGTCGGTTATTTATTTGGTGCCCACCAATACCTTGGAATTGTTAGAGGCTTCTGCTTTAAAACAAGCCTATAAAGACAACCATTTAGAAACCCGAACACCCATTGTTTTAGCTTACGATGTACTGGTGCAGTATTTGGTGACGCTTGCCACAGGTGAAGGTTTTAAGTTGAAGGAAGTTTTCAATCAACTAAAACAAACCCATGCGTATCATTATTTAACTGAAGCAGATTTTGCCTGGGCTATTCAGTTCATCACTCAAGGTGGTAGCACTTTAAAGTCTTATGAAGAATTTCATAAAGTGATGAAAGACGACGAAGGAATTTATCGTGTGAAAAACCGCCGCATCAGCATGTTGCATCGCATGAATGTTGGTGTGATTGTGAGTGATGCCATGTTGCGGGTTAAATTTATATCGGGAGGTTATATTGGTATGATTGAGGAATTTTTTATTTCGAAATTAAAACCAAAATCAGCCTTTATTTTAGCGGGTAGAACTTTGGAACTCGATAAAGTGAAGGACATGACCGTTTATGTTAAAAGTTCGAAAGCAAAAAACGCCATAGCACCTAGTTGGATGGGCGGAAGATTGCCCCTAAGTTCTAAGTTAAGTTCTTATTTAAGGTTGAAATTATCTGAAGCCAACACTCCTAATAACGATAAAGAATTGCAGTTTTTGAATCCGTTATGGAATTTTCAACTCAGTCAATCTCATATTCCTAAACACGACGAATTTTTAGTAGAATACATCCAAACCAAAGATGGCTATCATTTATTTATGTATCCGTTTGAAGGCCGATTGGTGCACGAAGTCATGTCTGCACTCATCGCCTACCGACTGGGCAAGCTTAAACCCATTACTTTTACGATGGCTATGAATGACTACGGATTTGAGTTATTAAGCGATTTGCCAATTCCTGTAGATGAAACGGTTTTAAAGACTTTACTTTCCGAAGACAACTTAATGGAAGATGTGATTGGCAGTATCAACGCTTCCGAAATGGCCTCCAGAGCATTTAGAGATATAGCCGTGATTTCCGGATTGGTGGTGCAATCGGCATTTGGACAATCAAAAACCAACAAAAGTTTGCAGTCGTCTTCAGGATTAATTTTTAGAGTTTTGGAAGAGCATGAGGCTCAAAATTTATTGTTGCGTCAGGCTTATGAGGAAGTATTCAATCAGCAGTTAGAAGAGGCCAGACTGCGCGAAGCCATTCAACGAATTAATAAAGGCGAATTGGTGTTTAAAACTTTAACCTCATTCACACCACTTAGTTTCCCAATCAAAGTAGATAGCTTGCGAGAATCGTTAAGTAGCGAGCAATTAGACAAGCGCATCAAGCGACTTCAGCAACAGCAACAACAATGGCAAAAAATTTAAATATAGTCGAACATACCGTTGAATTTGCTGGACAGCAATTGGTGCTCACCAATTTGTCTGCATTATATATACCTGAACTAAAAGCTTTGGTGTTAGCAGATATACACATTGGTAAATCCACTCATTTTCAGAAGCATGGAATCGCCATACCGAATACTATTTTCAGAAATGATTTGAATAAACTTGAAATGTTAATTCATCATTTCAACCCTCAAAAAATCATAGTGGTTGGAGATATGTTTCATGCTGAAAACAATTCAGAAATTCAACAATTTAAAGATTGGAAAACACAAAACTCAGATGTTCAATTTGTGCTCATTAAAGGCAATCATGATCGCTATTATCACTCAATTTATAAAGATTTGGATGTTGAAATTATGCAAAATGAATTGACATGGGAAGGCATCACGTTTATACATAATTTAGAACATTATAGAGTTGAAGGTTGCACTGTTTCAGGACATTTACACCCTGGTATTTATTTAAAAGCCAAAGCCAGACAACACATCAAATTACCATGTTTCGCCATTGGGAAACAGCATTTAATACTGCCTGCATTTTCAGAATTCACAGGTTTAAATGCCCGATTAGATAGTCATAGTTTTAAGTTTTTTGCTTTTACTGAGACGGGATTTTTTGAGTTTTAATACTTATTGGAATACAGCTTTTTAACCACTAAGTTCTCAAAGTATGCACAAAGTACTCAAAGTAAAAAACATGATAATAAAAAAACCTTTGTGGTCTTTGTGTTGATCTTAAATACCTTTGTGGTTATAAAAAATCAAAGACAAAGTTAGAAGATATCAACCAAGCTTTATATTTAAATTATTTTTTTTCTGCCTTGACTAGGAATATAGATTAAAGTTTAAGTTGCGTTTAATCGTTCCACAATATTGCACTTTACTGTAAGTTCAGTTATCTTTACGAAGTAATACCATATCTCAATGAAAGAACTACTACAAACCAATTACGGATACCTATATGAAGATGCCTTACTTGAAGAAATTAATAAAGTTGGCGAATTAAAACATATAAAAGCAGGCGAGAAATTAATTGAAATAGGTGATTACATTCGTTCTATGCCTTTATTGGTGAGTGGTGCTATCAAAATTTTGCGCGAAGACGATAACGGTGATGAATTGATTTTGTACTTTTTAGAACGAGGTGATACCTGTGCCATGACCTTATCTTGCTGTATGGGTCAATCTAAAAGTGAAATTAGAGCTGTTGCCGAGACTGATACCGAAATTATCATGATTCCCGTTCAAAAAATGGACGAATGGATGCGCACCTATCGGAGCTGGCAAAGTTTTATTTTACAAAGCTACCATAATCGTATGTCTGAACTGTTAGAAGCAGTTGATACCATTGCCTTTTTAAAAATGGATGAGCGTTTGCTTAAATACTTAAAAGATAAGGCTATGGTTAACCACAATGACGAAATTCAAGTCACACACCAGCAAATTGCACATGATTTACATACATCTCGAGTGGTAATTTCCAGACTTCTTAAGAGTCTTGAGCGTTCTGGAACCATTAAACTCAATCGGAATAACATCAAAGTGTTGAAAATGTAACAATTGTTACTTTAAATAAAACCCATGTGCCATAACTTTGTATTAATTTTAATACAATGAAAACACCTTTATATTTATTGCTCATGATTTTCACTTTTTTTCAGTCCTGTACTGATTCAAAAAAGGAAGGTACCTACACAAGTAATTCAATTCAAAATCAGCAGAATAATCAAGAGCATCCCGGTAAAAAATTAATGGAAACCAACTGCTACGTTTGCCACAGCCCAACGGCTGGTCATGACGACAGAATTGGTCCACCAATGATTGCCATTAAACAACATTATATAAATGAGCATATAACTAAAGAAGAATTCGTAGAAAGTATGCAATCATGGATTAAAAACCCTAACGAAGCCGATGCTAAAATGAAAGGTGCCGTTCGTAAATTTGGTGTCATGCCAAAAACACCCTATCCCGAAGCCACCATCCATAAAATTGCCGAGTATATGTACGATTATGATATTGAACAACCAGAATGGTTTGAAGAGCATTTCAACGAAATGAATCCTGGTGTGAAAGGCAAAGGTATGGGTAAAGGTCAAGGACAAGGAATGGGCAATAGAAATCGTGCCAATGACAATCAACAACAAGTAAAATCTTATGAGGATTTAGGATTAGAATATGCCATGAGCACCAAAGCAATTCTAGGTAAAAATTTGATGGGTCAAATTCAAAAAAATGGGACGGAAGCAGCGATGGATTTCTGTCATGTTCAAGCAATTCCTCTAACCGATAGTATGGCCAATGTGCACAATGCTAACATAAAACGTGTTACAGACAAGCCAAGGAATACAGCCAATCAAGCCAACAAAGAAGAACTAGAATATATTACACATTTTAAAAGTGTGGTGGCCAACAACCAAGAGCCGGAAGCTATCGTGATTGAAGATGAGAAGACTGTAAGGTTTTATTACCCAATTACGACCAATGCTATGTGCTTGCAATGTCACGGCAAGCCAACTGAAAATATAACACCAAAAACATTGATAACTTTGAAAGACCGGTATCTAAATGATAAAGCCATTGGTTATGGGTTGAATGAAGTGAGAGGTATTTGGAGCATAAAATTTGATAAAAACAATGAGTAGTTTTAACGATATCATCAATCAGGATAAACCAGTTTTGGTTGACTTTTTTGCTGAGTGGTGCGGACCCTGTAAAATGATGGCGCCAATTTTAACAGACGTCAAAGCGGCTTTGGGAGATAAAGTAAGTATTATTAAAATAGATGTAGACAAAAACCAATCGTTGGCAGCCAAATACCAGGTTAGAGGAGTGCCTACACTTTTGTTGTTTAAAAATGGGCAGCAATTATGGCGTCAATCGGGCGTAGTTCAAAAGAATGATTTAATCACACTGGTAAATATTCATAATTAAACGATACTTAGAATTTTTCTATAGCAGAAAAGGCATCTGGATTAAACAGATGCCTTCTCAATTCAAATTAACATTTGAAGAAAAAAAATTGCTATTAATTGGTTTCTGGATTAACTGGTAACTTTATATTTTAATTTTAAAATTTCTTCCAATTTTTGGGTGTTAATTGGCTTTACGAGGTAATCGCTTACCTCTTTATATAGTTTTGATTTTTCTATATCTTGATTGGCTATCGACGAACTAGCCATGAAAATTGTGATTTGTTTTGAAAGTTGCCATTTTACTTCAATAAAAGCTTCTAAAAATTCCCATCCATCCATGATGGGCATATTTATATCGAGCAAAATAACATCAGGAAGTAATTCGGGATTGTCCTTATTGTCTAGGATACCGTAGAGCGCTTCCTGACCGTTATTATAACAGTTGACAGCAATTTCAAATGGAAGTTTGAGAATTGATTTTTTGAGTAATAGTTTATAAAGTCCATCATCGTCAATAATACATACGGAGGTTTTCATAAGTTATTTTATTAAGATTGTAAAGGTGGTACCTACATTAACTTCACTTTCAATTGAAATACTTCCTCCCATAGCTTCAATTTGATTTTTAGTCATGAAAAGTCCAAGTCCTAAAGCATTTTTGTTACCGTGAAAGGTTTTATACATACCAAATATTTTGTCCTTATTTTTTATTAAATCAATGCCTAAGCCATTATCTCTAATTTTTAAGATGGCGCCGTCTAAATGTTTGACCGCTGAAATTTCAATTTTAGGATCTCTATCTGGATGTTTGTATTTTAAACTGTTTTGAATAAGATTTTGAAGTACACTTTCTAGATAACCCTTGTTAAAGTTAATTTCTAAATTGGCTGGAATATTTATTTCAATTTGTCCATGTAATACAAGTTTGTTTAAACCTTTCAATGATTTTTGGACGTATTCTAGTAAAACAAGTTTTTCTGTTTTTATAGTTTTATTAGATTGAATAGATACCACTTCATTTAAATTTTGTAGAGCATCATTTAGTGAATTAGAAACTTCTTTTAAATAACCTGTCATTTCTATTCTCTGATCTTCACTTTCACAGTCTGATAAATGATCTATAATTGTACTTAAATTACTTGCGTGCGAACGCAGATTATGCGAAACGATATATGAAAAATTAAGAAGTTGGTCATTTTGTGCATATACCAAGTCTAAGGAAGTTTTAAGTTCTTGAGTTTTGCGTTTTCTTTCTGTAATATTTTGCATTACAATAATATACTGGTAAATTTCCGCATTTGTGTCAGCGAAAGGAATTACAGTGCCATTCACCCAAAAACGGGTGCCATCTTTTGCGGTTCTTTGTATTTCGCCTTTCCAAATTTCTCCGCTTGAAATTTTACTTTTAATTTCGGAATATAGCGCAATCTCTTCGTCGTTTTCGCCATTGTCAATTAAGTTTACACCAATCAGTTCGTCTTCTGAAAATTGCGATACCCTGCAAAACTCTTTATTTACATAGGTTATAAAACCTTCGGTATCGGTAATGGCAACAATCGAGCTTTCAACCAAAGCCACTCGATAATCTGTAAGTTCTTTTAAGGTTTTTTCTAGTTTTGTGCGATTGAGTTTAGCCTCTGTAATATCGCGGAAATTGGTTACAAATCCGCCAATTCCTGGAGATAGTCGTGCATCGCTAATTATGGCTTCTCCCCAAATATAATGGCCATTCTTGTGTTTGAGTCGTTCTTCCTTTATAACAAAATAATTGTCGTTTTTATCAATTAAATTATTGAGTTTTTTGGTTCTCATTATGAGATCATCAGGGTGAATATAACTTTCAACTTGGGTGCCAATAAATTCTTCCTGAGTGTAGCCAAGTACATTTTTTATAGCTGGGCTCACATAGGAAATGATACCCGCTTCATTATAAGCAATTACAGGTTCATGAGAATGTTCAATCAAACCTTTGTAGCGCTGCGAATCTTCCCAACGTTTTTGTTTAACCTGTTTAATGAGATTCTTTTCTTGACTATGCCTTAAGGCTTTATAAATAGAGGCAGGAAGTTCATGCAGATTTTTTTTTTGAATTAAATCGTCCGTTCCTTGCTTCAAAAGGTCAAGTGAGGTATCGTAGCAATAATCATCTGATATGAAAATGAAAGGAATTTCTGTGAAAAATACTTTACATAATGTAAGTGCTTTTTTACCACAAAAGTGAACAAGATTTAACTTTGAAATTATTAAATTTGGTTTAAAATTTTTAAGAAGTGATTTGTAATCAACTTCATGCATGGCAACCTCCAACTGAAAACTAAAGTCAGTTAACAGCTCCAGCTGTTCCATTATAGCAATATTGTCATCATTGGGATTCTGTAATAACAACACGCGAATATGGTTGGTGTCAATTGCACCAATTTTTGGGTTACTAAGTCTCATTAGTTTTTAGAGGAAAATTATTATTAGTTTTTAGGGTTCAAAACTCTAATTTAGGGGTTAGAATCTTGTATTTCTGTAATGCAATCTATAAGTTTATCAAATTCATACGATTTATCTAAAAAGTAGGCAGCGCCCATTTGTTTACATTTGTTTCTATAAAAATAATCACCTTCATTAGATAAAATTATTGTCTTAATTTCAGGATGATTTTTGGTCACAAACTCAAGTAGCTCAATTCCGTTTTCATCTTTTAATTTTAAATCCAGTATTATGATATCCGGTTTATTAGTTTTTAAAAAATTATAAGCTTCATCTAAATTTTTAGCGTTTCCAGTTAATTCTATGTGGTCTAAATCGTTTAATAAATATTGTAATTGTTTAAATATAATTGGGGCATCATCTATCGCTAATATTTTCATGATTTTTTAATGCTGATAAAATAGACTCAAAACTGCATTATAAAATCAATAATTAAAATAGGTTAATGTGTGATTTTCTTGTCACATTTTATACTACAAGACCTTTTAATTTTGTAATGATTTCATGTTCCTGTTATAATATTCAATCTCTAGTAAATCTTCGATGGTGTGAAATTCAAACGACTTATCGATGTAATGGCTTGCACCCATTTTTATACTTTTTTTGTTATATATAGAATCTGCTAAGTTGCTTAACATAAATACTTTTATATTAGGATATTTCTCTTTTAAATGCTTAAGCAAATCGAAACCGCTTTCATCTTCTACCATAATATCTAAAAGCACCACATCTGGATTAAGAGTTGTTGCCATTGCTTTACCACATGAAATTTTAAAGGCATGACCAACCCAATCGATATAACTTAAATCTTTAAGTACATATTCTAAATGAGAAAAGATGGTAGGTGAATCATCAACCGATAACACTTTTAGTTTTGTAGGGTTCATTTTAGTTTTGGGTTTTACTGTTGTCTAAGTTCTATAATCATAGGTAATTAAATTAATTCAAGTTTACATCGTTGTTATTTACTAAGTTGAACAATTGCAAACACAAATAAAACACATAGTAAAAGCAAAACGAATCTGAAACCTATTTTTTGAAATATGCGTACTACCATTTTCATTACAATTTTATTTTAAAGGGATATAGTGCAAATGTAGCGCTAAAGGAATCCTCACAAAATAGTCTGAAATGCAATTATAGTGTAGTGAAATGTACTACAAGAAAATTTAAACTAAATGATTTTCAATGGCGTATTTGGTTAATTCGGCATTGTTTTTTAAGTGAAGTTTATCTAGGATTCTTGATCGGTAGGTGCTAATAGTGTTCACAGTAAGTGATATTTCGACAGCAATCTCTGAAACTGTTTTTCCAGAAGCTATGAGTTTTAACACCTGAAATTCTCTATCAGACAAGGTCTCGTAAAGGTCTTTATTAGATTTTACTGAAAAAGATTGGGCAAGATGACTGGCAACTTCAATAGAGATGTATTTTTTTCCCATTAGTATTTGATCGATGGCTGTGAGCAGTTTCTCTGGTGCGCTGTCTTTGTTAAGATACCCAGATGCTCCAGCTCTTAAAACTCTCACTGCATATTGATCTTCAGGTTGTACACTTAAAATTAAAATGGGTGTTTGAATACCTTCGGTTCTGATTTGCTTTAAAGTTTCTAAACCACTTCTGCCTGGCATTGAAATATCAAGTAAAATTAAATCAAGATGGTACTTACGCGCTATGTGTAAAGTTTCGGCACTGTTACAAGCTTCATAATGTCTTAATGAGGGATAGGCATCTTTTAGAATCTCAATAAGACCTTTTCTTAATATGGCGTGATCGTCAGCTATTAAAACATTCATTTAAAAAAGTATTTATTTTAAAGGTACAGATACTTTAACTATTGTACCACCTTTAGACTGTTTATTAATTGAAAATTTACCATCTAATATCTCTGCTCTTTCTCTCATTCCTGTGAGGCCAAGGGATGAGGTATTTTCTTTTCTAGCATCTGATATACCTTTACCATTATCTTCTATATGTAAATTTAATACATTATGTTCTTCAAATAAAAATACTTTAATCATAGAGGCGTCGGCGTGTCTTGTGATATTAGTTAATGCCTCTTGAAAAATTCTATAAACAGCTGTGTCTATTGTTTTAGTGTAGTTATTTCTTAATTGGTCGGTTTGAAATGTAATATTGATATTTGTTTGTTTTTTAAATTGTTCTAAATGCCATTCTATTGCAGCCTCCAATCCAAGGTCGTCTAAAACTCCAGGCCTTAAATCTGTGGCCAATTTACGCACTTTATTAATAGTGCCGTTTACGCCTTCAATCAAGCGTTCTATGCGATCACTTCCTTCTGGATAAATAGTTTTAATTTTATTTTTAATCCATGAAGCATCTAGTTTTATGCCTGTGAGGCGTTGGCCTAATTCGTCGTGAATTTCTCGAGCTATATAAATCCGTTCTTCTTCGCGTGCATTTTGAAGATGTTCGGCAAGGTTTCGTAAGCGTGTGTTTGATTCTAATATTTGCTTTTCGTTTTCTTTTTGTGTAGTAATATCGCGTATAGAACCTATCATCCTGATCCCTTCTCTGTCCATGTTTCTAATTACGATTCCCCTATTTTTTATATAAGCATAAGTATTGTCTGCTTTTAAAAAGCGGTACTCATGAGTCCAGTTTCTTAGTCTTTTATTATTAATTACGCTATTTAAGCTAGCCATCATTTCTTCTACATCATCGGGGTGTATTTTCTGAATCGCTTCTTCCACATTGGTCGTGAATTTTTTATATCCAAAAACGGTTTTCATTCCTTCACCCCAAAACACTTCGTTTTTTATTAAGTCCCAGTCCCAAATCACATCAAAGGTTGCCTTGGTAACGTATTGAAAGCGTTCATTGCTCAATATTAACTTTTGTTCGGCAAGGGCTTTTTCTGTGACATCTAATACGCTGGATATCATTAAATCTTGATCGAATAAAGGTATATTCTTAGCGTTGATGATGCGTTTTTCTCCTGTTTTTGTGGTTATTTCTACGCCTTCCCAATTCATACGCTCTGGATCGCTACTTGCCATATCGGTTAATACTTGATCTTTAATTTTTGCGCGGTATTCTGGATTTGGATACACTTTTTCAAAAAAAGTTTCTACTTGATTAATTTCAGCTCGTGACCAACCATAAATATTGCTGAAGTTTTTATTCATCAAAGTAGACTGTCCGTCGCTTATTCTGTTTACTGCTATGCCTATTGGTAAATTTTCAATCGCCGATTTAATAAAATTGTTTTGCTCTTCAAGTTCAATTTGTGCAAGCTTTTTGGCATTTATGTCTTGAACAGTTCCTTCAAATTTTAGGGGTTGTTTATTTTTATCAAGAATAATTTGTCCGCGTTCATGTACCCATCTTACTTCACCTGATGGTAAATTGATTCTATGTTCAAAATTTATGGGTACATAATCCTTTAAAGAGGTGTTATTTGCTTCATGAAAGGCTTCAATATCATCTCTATGTACGGTGTCTAGAAAAGCTTGCATGGAAAGTTTAAATTTGTGTTTATCAACTTCCCAAATTGTGTAAACTTCATCAGACCAATAGAGCTCATTTGTGATTAAATCTAATTCCCAATAACCAATTTTACCAATTTCTTGTGCGGTGGTCAGTTTTTTATTGATGTCTATTAACTGATTTTTGATTTTCCTCTTTTCGGTTATATCTCTTGAATAACAGGCAGCACCTTCAACTTTACCATCAATAATAATTGGATTGAAGTTGGTTTCAATAATAGTTTCACTTTGAGAGTTAATCGCAGGTGCAGTAATTTCGTAAGTAAAAGTTTCGCCTTCTAATGCGCGCTTATATAATTTTTTCCAGAGCATGATGTAGTCATTTGGGGCTAAATCTTGATTTCCAAGTACATTATCGCCAATTTTCATACCGGTGTCCGAATATTTTTTTGTGGTTTTAAGAAACGCATGATTAGCTGCCAACAACTTATATTCTTGATTCACACTCCACATTAAGTTTTGGGTACTGTTGATAAGTGCTTCTTTGTCTTTTCGCTCAAATTCTTTGAGGCGTTCGTTAATTTTACGTTGGGAAATATCTGAGATAAACCCGATAAAATATTCTTTACCGTTAAACCTTGCATTACTAATACCAATAGAAACTTCAAATTCCTCTCCTTTTTTATTTAAGGCAGTAATTTCAGCAGTGCGATCAATCATTGTTTTTTGACCCGTATTTATATAGCGTTACATACCTTGTTCGTGTGCATGTTTGTGTTGTTCTGGTATAATAAGATTACTCAGTTTTTTACCAATGGCCTCTTCAGCGCTCCAACCAAATATAAATTCCGCTTTGGGATTCCAATTATTAATATAACCATCTTTATCCATCACAATCACGGCATCGATGGCATTATTAAAGATGGAAATCATTTCTTGCTCACTTTTTACCAGTTCGTCTACTGCTTTTTTTCTTTCAGAAAAATCGATTCCAGTACCTAGCAGACAATCCATGTCTTTATACTTTATGGTAACGCCGGTGAAATAGAAATAAATTTTTTGTTTTTGCTTGGTATAGAAATAGGTTTCGGCGAAAGACTTGCCTGTTTTGAAGGTTTCAAGAATTCTGCTCTCTAAATATGGCTGTTCGGGCTCATCAAAGAAGTCTAATGGATGCATTTGCGATATTTCGTCGTCACTATAACCCGATACTTCTTCAAAGTTTTTATTCCACAACAAAAATTTTCCTCCGATGTTAAACAAATAGAAAATGCCGGGTAAACTATTAATTACCGTATCTAAAAGTGCTTTTTCCTTAAATTTTGATTCTTCAGCTATTTTTTCATCTGTTATGTCCTTACAATTTATTACGATGCCATTGGTAGATGGTTCGTGTTTTAAATTGGTGATATTCGATTCAAACCACCGCCACGAATTGTTTTTATGCTGGATTCTATAAAATATGTTTTTAAGAGTTTTATCTGGATTTAAGTTGATCGTTTTCAGAGTTTTAAGAAAATACTCTTTATCTTCTGGATGAATGAATTCAACTATTTTTGTACCAATAGTTTCCATTTGAGTATAGCCCGTAATGGTTTTTATTGAAGAAGATGCATAGCTAATAAAACTGCTGTCATCTATAATTAATGCGGCACCAAAGCTATGTTCTACTAAGTTTTCAAATTTGTTTTTGGTTTCGGTAATAATTTTAGTTTGTTCATGAATTTTTAATCTCAACTTTTTCGGTTGTTTTGCAATAAACCATGCAAGAATTCCTGAAGTTATTGCGAAAAGAAAACCTAAGAAACCAATGCGCCAAAGGTCATCAAATATGGTATTTTTCTTTAATTTCACATGAATTTTCCAATCGCCTTGTGGCAGGTATAATTTGGCTACATTTTTACCAAATAACGACTCTTTATTAGGGTCTATAAAAAATTCTTCTTTACCGGTATTTGGATTAACTTTTGAAAAATCGTAATAATAATCGCCCACTTCTTGATTTATATCAATAGTTTTTACCAAAGATTCCATTTTTATAACAACAGCTGCAAAATTTAAGGAATCGTTTGTATTTTTTATAGGAACTCTACCAACAATACCCAAACCACCCTGACGCAGTTTAAATGGACCACCAAAATAAAAACCTTTTTGTTTAAATGATTTTAATAGTTCTTTATCGCGCATGGTGTCTGCCATAACATCATATCCTATAACGCTGTTATTAGGGTCGTCAGGATAATTTTGAGTAATGACGCCATTTTTTAATATTTGAATGGCATGAATACTAGGCTTATTGTTAATTATTTTTTTTGCTAAACTGTCGAACGATTTTGGTTCACCATAGTTTTCTACAAGAAAAGATAGTGTTTTGGCTGTATTTAAGGCATCTGTAAGATTGGTTTCAATCTTGTCCTTTACGTATTCTAAATAGTCATCAGTTTTTTCATTTTGTTCTGCAACATTTAGTAGATATTTCTGATAGGTAATAAGTTGGGTGACTATTAAAACAGAAATAAAAACCGCTATGCCAAAAACTATGGGCTTTTTTTCGATATGGTTGAAGAAGGAATTCGCCATAGCTATTATAGGCTTTAGTAATTAGGGGATTCAAAATATTTATCATAAATATATAGGAATTATAATGAATTTAACAATTTTAAGGTATTTTTATTCAAACTGAAAAGGGTTTTTATATAGCAAATTATATGATTTTGGTCATTTTTTATAAGTTATAGACTCATTAATTTTGTATCGTAAATAAATAAACATAACATGTTACAGACTTCTTTCGCTCTTTACAATTGGAATAATGGTGTTATTATGATTGGCGTTTTTGCCGCTGTTTGTGTGATTTTAATTATCATGTTAATTTCATTTATAACCAGTGGTAAAAAGAAGGGCGATTCAGAAGAATAGTAATTATTAAATTGGTTAGTAGGAAAAGAGGCTAGTTTCATTCAAATTAACCTCTTTTTTTATGTAACAAATGTTGCAGACTATCAATTTTGTAAGTTATAATTTTGGCTAAATACCAGAAATCATGGCAAAAATAGTCGTACTAGGAGCTGGAATATCAGGTCATGTGGCAGCTGCTCATTTAAGACGTAAATTGTCTAAAGAACACACCGTAGAGGTGGTTTCGCCTAACAGCAATTATCAATGGATACCTTCAAATATTTGGGTTGGTATTGGACGAATGAAATCAAAAAGCATTTTATTTCCACTTCAGCCTTTATACAAAAAAAAAGGTATTGACTACAAACAAGCCAAAGCAGTGGCTTTTTATCCCGAGGGTGACACCCAAGTTAAAAAACCTTATGTAGAAGTAGAATATGTGGTTGGAGCACAAAAAGGCACCAAACAAAAAGTCACTTACGATTATTTAATCAATGCTACCGGTCCAAAGTTAAATTTTGAGGCTACCGAAGGTTTAATTCCCGGAAAACACAAAACTTATTCTGTTTGCACTTACAATCATGCTGAACATGCTTGGGAAGGTTTGTACGCCTTGATAAAAGAGATGAAACAAGGTAAAAGGGCTAAAATTCTTATTGGAACCGGTCATGCTAAAGCTACTTGCCAAGGTGCGGCCTTTGAATACATTTTAAATGTTGAACAGGAGTTAAGAAAGCATAAGGTTCGGGATATGGCCGAAATAACATGGATTTCGAACGAATATCAGTTAGGCGATTTTGGCATGGACGGTATGTTGTTATCTTACGTCGGAATGACTATGAAATCGCATGAAATGGTTGAAATGATTTTTGAAGACCGCGGCATTAAATGGATTTTAGGTGCCGGTGTTCAAAAAATTGGATACGGCATGGCCCATTACGAAAACTTAGAAGGCGAATTTAAAACTGAAACCTTTGATTTTGCCATGCTTATTCCTTCTTTCTCCGGTCATGGTTTTAAGGCTTACGATAAAACAGGTAATGATATTACTGAAAAATTATTTAAGGGATTTATGGTGGTTGATGCTGACTACACTCCAAAACCTTACGAGGAATGGACGGTACAAGATTGGCCTGAAACCTATCAAAATCCTACTTATAAAAACATATTTGCACCAGGTATTGCCTTTGCACCACCACATAGTATTTCTAAACCGAGAAAAAGTAAAAACGGTACCGAAATATTTCCGGCACCACCAAGAACAGGTATGCCTTCAGGAATTACAGCAAAATTGGTAGCAGATAATATTATCGACGCCATTAAAAATGGAAATCATCAATTACATCACAAAGGCTCCATGGGTAACATGGGTGCGGCTTGTATTGCCTCGGCTGGCTATGGTTTATCGTCAGGAAGCGGTATTAGTATAACCACCTTTCCTATTGTGCCCGATTATAAAAAATATGCCAACACACAAGGTAGAGAACTAAGTAAAACCTTTGCATCTATAGGTTTGGCAGGGCATTGGCTAAAGCTCGCCCTTCACCATGCTTTTATTTATAAGGCTAAAATGAAACCACTCTGGTGGTTAATTCCCGAATAACAACTTAAATTATGACACAAAGAATCTCAAAATATCAACGTTTTAAAATGATGAATCCCATCATTCAATTTTTCAAGTTTATTTATCTAAGCTTAAAAATAATGTTGATTGTGGCCGGTGGTCACGGCGGAACGCGAAAAGTATACTAGCAGTAATTGTTGGTTTTTATTGGTTAGTAATGGAGGAGGCTGCACAATGTGGCCTTCTTTTTTTTTTGGTAACAAAGGTTACTGACCAGCGTAGATTTCAACAGTAGTTTTGCAATATAAATTACTTAATTATGAATAAACACAAATACATCTTAACATTTGGTTTGATTAGCTTAGGTTTTTTACTTCAGGCCCAACAAATAGCTCCTATTAGTAAGCTTGAAGTTTTAAACCGAGTTAAGGAAGAAAACCGAAACATCAAAATATCTCAGGAAGCATTTAATCAGGCCAAAGCAGAATACCGCCAAACCAACGCTGTATTTCTTCCTAACATTGCCGTGTCTCATACTGGTTTTACAACTACCAATCCGTTAATGGCATTTGGTTCTAAATTAAACCAAGGTATTTTAACTCAAGGCGATTTTAATCCGGATTTACTCAATAATCCTAGCCAAACGCAAAATTTCGCTACAAGATTAGAGGTAGAGCAACCGCTCATTAACATGGATGGTTTTTATCAGCGAAAAGCGGCTAAGTCTAAAATGGAATCAACTTCTTTGCAGTCGAAACGAATTACTGATTATATCAATTTTGAAGTTGACAAGGCCTACATGCAATTGCAATTGGCCTACAAGGCTGTGGATGTTTTAGAAAAAGCTTTAGAATCGGCTCAATCAAATAAAACCATCGCCGTTAATAGTTTTAAACAAGGCTATCGCCAACGTGCCGATGTTTTGGCGGTTGAAGTACGCGTTACCGAAGTTCAAAACCAATTACAAACTGCTAAAAGCAATGTGAACAATGCTTCCAATTATCTATCGTTTTTAATGAATGATAATAGTGATGTTGTTTATCAACCTTCGGATGTCTTATCGCTTGAGGTGGTGAATTTGGTAAATTCCGACAATGTTTCTACCAATCGCGCCGACATCAAGGCCATGGAAGTGGCGACCGAAGCTTATAAAACCATGCACAAAGCCGACGGTATGGCGTTTCTGCCAACTTTAAATGCATTTGGTAGTTATGAGTTGTACGACGATCAAATATTTCAAGGCGATGCCAGCGGTTATTTGGTAGGCGCACAATTAAAGTGGAATATTTTTGAAGGATTTACCCGATTTGCCAAGTCTAAACAAAGCAAGGCTCAATTTGAGAAATCGAAGTTGGAATACGAACAATACGTATCTCAAAGCGAAATGGAATTAAAACAAGCCAAGCGTTTATTAACCGATGCCGAAAACCGATTGAAACTAACATCATTGGCTTTAGAGCAATCAGACGAATCTTTAAGAATTAGAACCAACCGATTTAAAGAAGGTTTAGAAACTACATCCGATTTATTAATCTCCGAAACCCAATATGCTCAAAAACAACTGGAATATTATCAAACCATATTTGAGTTTAATTACGCACAATCTTATTTAGAATATTTAACAAAAAGCAACTAATCATAACTACTATAAATTAATTAAAATGAAGCAAATATATATAATAGGTTTAATGATTACCGCACTGGTTTTAAACAGTTGTGGCGGTAAAGAAACACAAGTAACTACCAAGACTGAGACGGTTAAGGTTGAAGTTTTAAAGGTTGATACCAACGATCGTGGCGGATTTCTATCTACCAGCGGAACTGTCTCGGCAGTGAAAACAGCTAACCTAAGCACCAGAAACATGGGTTATGTAGATAACATTCATGTATCGGTTGGCGATAAAGTGACGCAAGGTCAGTTGTTGTTAAGTATCAACAATGCCGATTTAAAAGCGAAACAAGCCCAAGTGAACGCACAAATTACAGAAGCTACCGCTGCATTTACCAATGCTGAAAAAGATTACAATCGTTACAAAAATCTCTTTGCTCAAAACAGTGCCTCACAAAAAGAGCTAGATGATATGTCAGCCAATTACAACATGGCCAAAGCCAGATTGGAGGCCGCCAACCAAATGAAAAACGAAATCAACGCTCAGTTTGCCTACGTAAACATTAAAGCACCGTTTAGTGGCGTGGTTACTGGAAAGTTTATTGAAAAAGGCAATATGGCCAATCCTGAAATGACCTTGCTCACGGTTGAAAACCCCGAAGTACTTGAGGTGAAAACCCGCGTGCCCGAAACACAAATTGCAAAAATCAAAGAAGGGATGCTTGTGAAAGTGATGGTTAAATCTTTAAACAAAGAGCTTGATGCGAAAATCACAACCGTGAGTACTTCTTCTCAACAAACTGGCGGACAATTTTTAGTATCGGCTGTGTTAACCGAGACTCAAGAAGGTTTAAAATCGGGGATGTTTGCTACTGTTAATTTTCCTGTGGAAAGTACCGATGTTGGTGGCGCTATTTTAATTCCGTTGGAAGCGGTGGTGAATCGCGGACAATTAACTGGTGTTTATACGGTAAGTGAATCTAATACAGCTATTTTAAGATGGTTGCGATTGGGCAGAACTTATGGGGGTGACGTAGAAGTATTGTCAGGGTTGCAAAATGGTGAAAGCCTGATTGTAAGTGCCGATAGTAAATTATATAACGGCGCAAACGTAATTATTAACTAGACTCAAATGCGTTAGGGATAGCAGCGAAAATCCTTTTTGTTTTTTTTGTAAACAAAAAGATTGCAGCGGATAGCCCGTTAAAACGCCCAAAAAATATACAATAATGAAAGAAGGATTAGCAGGAAAAATAGCCAAAGCATTTATGACTTCAAAGCTCACCATATTGCTTATGGTAGTGTTTATGGTGGTTGGTGTATATAGTTCGTTTTTAATTCCGCGCGAGGAAGAACCGCAAATTGATGTGCCTATGGCCGATATTTTTGTGGGCTACCCAGGCGCGAGTCCAACTGAAGTAGAATCTCGGGTTTTGAAACCTTTAGAAAAGTTAATTTCTAACATAAAAGGTGTGGAGTATGTGTATTCTACCGCTATGAACGAACAGGGAATGGTGATTGTTCAGTTTTATGTGGGCGAAGATATTGAGCGCTCGTTTGTAAAACTTTACAATGAGATTAACAAGCACATGGACCAGATGCCGCAAGGTGTGACTTTTCCACTTGTGAAAACGCGCGCTATTGACGATGTACCTATGCTTGGATTGACCTTGTGGAGCGAAAATTACGATGATTATGAGCTAAAAATGATGGCTCAGGAACTCACCAATGAAATTGAAAAAATTACGGATGTCGCCATTACGCACCGTATTGGTGGTAGAGACCGTCAAGTACGTGTAGTGTTAGATAAAGACAAATTAGCTGCTAGCGGCTTAGATTTCTTAACTGTATCGCAAATGATACGCGCCAGCAATCACCAATTAAGCGCTGGTAACTTTAACAACATGGATACGGAGTTTGCTGTAACCACAGGGGAGTTTTTAAAAACCACTAGCGATGTAGAACAACTCATAGTTGGCACGCGCGACAATCAGCCTATTTATTTAAAACAGGTGGCTAGTATTACTGACGGACCAGAAATTCCTCAAACTTATAGTGCTTTAGGTTTTGGTGCGGCTAGTGCTAAAAAATCAAACTTTAAAGGTGAATATCCCGCAATAACCATTTCGGTAGCGAAACGCAAAGGCGCTGATGCCATGAAGATTTCGGATGTTATTTTGAATAAGGTTGAACACTTACGTAGTAACTTAATTCCTGATGATGTTCATGTTGAAGTCACCCGAAATTACGGTGAAACCGCCTCACAAAAAGTATCAGAATTACTGCTACATTTAATTGGTGCTATTATTGCCGTAACCATTGTGGTGATGCTGGCCATGGGCTGGCGCGGTGGCTTGGTGGTGTTTTTATCGGTGCCCATTACTTTTGCCTTAACCTTATTAAGTTATTATCTGCTCGATTATACTTTGAACAGAATTACACTATTCGCTTTGGTATTTGTTACTGGTATTGTGGTGGATGATTCCATTATCATTGCAGAGAACATGCACCGGCATTTCAAAATGAAGCGATTGCCCTTTAAACAAGCTGCTTTATATGCCATAAACGAAGTTGGAAATCCAACTATTTTAGCCACGTTTACTGTTATAGCATCAGTCTTACCGATGGCTTTTGTAAGCGGATTGATGGGGCCATATATGAGTCCAATGCCTATTGGTGCTTCCATTGCCATGATTTTATCCTTGTTTGTGGCCTTGACCATCACACCATATTTAGGTTATATCTTTTTATGTGAAAAAGACAAGAAAAATGAAGCTGGCGAAGTAGAAGAAGCCAAGGATATTTCAGATACCATGATTTACAAGATTTATGCAAAATTTGAAATTCCGCTGATCGAAAACAAAACCACGCGTTGGTTATTTTTGGGGATTACTTTCATTTTACTTCTAGGGTCGGTTGGGCTGTTTTTCACGAAAACCGTTGCTGTTAAGATGTTGCCGTTTGATAACAAAAACGAATTTCAGGTAATCATTGATATGCCTGAAGGAACAACCTTAGAGCGAACTGCCGTTGTAACTCAAGAAATTTCACAGTATTTGGCTACAAGACATGAAGTGGTGAATTATCAAAGTTATGTAGGTACTTCGGCACCGATTACTTTTAATGGTTTGGTGCGTCATTACGATTTGCGCGGTGGTAGTAACATGGCCGATATTCAGGTGAATTTGACTGATAAGCAGGATAGAAAAGCCCAAAGTCATGATATTGCAAAATTACTAAGACCAGACATTCAAAAGATCGCTGCTAAATTCAACGCCAATGTGAAGTTGGTAGAAGTACCACCAGGACCACCAGTATTATCTACCATTGTAGCTGAAATTTACGGACCAGATTACGAAGAACAAATCAAGGTCGCCAATGCTGTTCAGAACATTTTAATCAACACTACGGATGTGGTGGACGTAGATTGGATGGTAGAAGCCGATCAAAAGGAATATCAACTTATTATTGATAAAGAAAAAGCTATGCTTTATGGCGTGATGCCAGAGCAAATTACATATACCATGAATATGGCTTTGGGCACGCGTGCCATTACCAATTTATATGATGAGAATGCGTCTAAACAAGTGGGTGTTGTCTTAGCTTTAGCTGAACAAGAAAAATCGAGTATTGAAGATGTGTTGCGTTTGCAGATTAAATCGAACACCGGTAATATGGTACCAATATCTGATTTAGTGACCATTGAAGAAGGTCTGAAACCCAAAAGTATTTACCGCAAAAACCAAAAGCGCGTGGTGTATGTGATGGCCGATATGGCAGGAGCGCTTGAGAGTCCGGTGTACGCCATTTTGGGCATTAGCGATAAGTTACAAGCTATACCATTACCAGCAGGTTACAAACTAGACGAACTTTACATCAACCAACCAGATTTTGAAGATGATTACACTGTGAAATGGGATGGCGAATGGCAAATTACGCTGGAAGTATTTCGAGATTTAGGTGTGGCCTTTTTAGGTGTGATTTTCATCATTTACATTTTAATTGTGGGATGGTTTCAAAACTTTAAAGCACCAATCGTTATGATGGTTGCCATCCCATTATCCTTAATAGGTATTGTGTTAGGTCACTGGCTTATGGGCGCGTTTTTTACTGCAACATCTTTTATTGGGATGATTGCATTGGCGGGAATTATGGTGAGGAACTCTGTGTTGCTTATAGACTTCGTGAATTTAAGATTAGAAGAAGGTATTCCTCTTAAACAAGCCGTTATTGAAGCAGGAGCAGTTAGAACTACACCAATATTGTTAACAGCAGGAACGGTGGTTATTGGTGCCTTTGTGATTTTATTTGATCCTATTTTCCAAGGATTGGCAATTTCCTTAATGGGTGGAACTATTATTTCCACGTTCTTAACCCTGTTGGTGGTGCCGTTGGTGTATTATATGATAGAAAAGAAAAATTATAAATAATATTAAAATCCAGACCTCACAGTCCCAACGCATCGGGATCAAAACCTGTGAGGTCTAAATAAATTGAAAAGATGAAATTAGTAATCGTAACAGCAGTTGAAGACTTTCAAGATGAGGTTTTGAAACTCTTTAAAAAAGCCAATATTGAGAGTTTTAGTGGCTCTGAGATAGAAGGCTACAAGAATCATAATGATTTGTTAGCCACCGCCAGTTGGTTTCCCAGCGTTAAAGGCGCTAGTGAATCGGTGATGTTTTTTTCGTTTACTGAAGACGACAACATCAATACCTTATTTGAACATATTAGTGGTTTTAATAATACTATAGAAACCAACAACCCAATACGGGCAGTGGTGATTCCAATCGAAAAATCTATTTAACTAAAAACATAAAATAATGAAAAACAGAATTGTAAGAGGTATCGCGGGTACTTTTATTTTAATCAGCTTGATTTTAGCCACATACGTGAATATTAATTGGTTGTGGTTCACTGCTTTTGTGGGTGCTAATTTGCTGCAATCGTCTTTAACTAAATGGTGTTTGATGGATACTATTTTGGAGAAACTTGGCGTGAAAAATTAAAAAGGCTATATATTATGAATATTCAGTAAGTTAAGTTCAAAATTTAACTATAAAAAATAGACTTATGATTAAATAATTATAAATTTGTATTATTGGTTAATAGCGACTTAATTTAAATTCAATCATCATGCTGAATAAATTAATTTGCTATCGTTGTAGCTTTCCCGTTCTGAAAACCCTGTTTTTAGGACTTTCATTCTTTTGCCTTAACATAAATGCACAACTTCCTACTGGTTACTCAGATGAGTTGGTACAATCAGGATACAATGCAATAATGGGTTCTGTTTTTACCGATGATGGCACTAAAATGTTTGTTTGGGAAAAATCTGGTAGGGTTTATGTTTCAAATTTCAATGGAACCACTTATGTGAAACAATCGCAACCTGTTTTGGATATTTCTGATGAAGTAGGAGATTGGAGAGATTTTGGGTTTTTGAGTTTTTGTCTCGATCCGGATTTCAATAACAATGGCTTAGTTTACATGTTTTATGTAGTGGATCGCCATCATTTAATGAATTTTGGTACGCCAAGTTATAGCCCAAATACAAATGAATATTTTGCAGCATCTATTAGCAGAGTTACAAGATATCAACTTAATATAGGCAGTTCACCACTTACAACTGATTACGCTTCAAGATTTGTTTTACTTGGCGAATCCGTTTCTACAGGCATACCACTAACCCATGAATCGCATGCAGGTGGCACCATTTTATTTGGGGATGACGGAACCTTAATAGTTACCACAGGTGATAATGCCAGTTACAATACCACCGATACAGGAAGTGTAGGACATACTTATTACCAGCAGGCCATTAACGATGGTATTATGCGACCTGAAGAGAATGTAGGTTCATTTAGGAGTCAACAAATCACTTCGCTTTGTGGTAAAGTTTTGCGTTTAGATCCCAATACAGGAGATGGCATTCCATCCAACCCATTTTATGAACCAAGCAGTTCGCGTTCTCCAAAATCTAGAATGTATGCCATGGGATTGAGAAATCCTTTCAGAATGTCTATTCAAAAGGGTAGTGGCAGTACCAATCCGGAAGATGCAAAACCTGGAGTGTTGTTTGTTGCAGATGTGGGTTGGTTTTCGTGGGAAGATTTACATGTATTTGATAAACCAGGATTAAATGCTGGCTGGCCTCTGTATGAAGGTCAAACAACTATGTCTAATTATTGGAATGCCAATATGACCAATCCAGATGAAAATAACGAACGATTTAAAGACAATTGTCTTCAACCAACTTCCTTTGTCGACAATCCAAATCCCACCTTGCGCCGCTTTGTTCATAATAGACCTGAAGTGGCTTGGCGCCATGGGTCGAATGAGTCTCGCGTACCTTGGTTTAATGGCACAACACCAACCAATCCCAGAATTGGCACTGCTAACTCACCAACTACTGGAGTAGAATTTAAAGGTAATACCAGTATAGCAGGAACTTACATTCAAGGAATTGGAATGGGCAGCAGTATGACTGGTAAATATTTTTTTACTGATTATATACGGAATTGGATACATGTGGCAACTCTAAACGACGGTTCCTTAAATTGGTTTAGTAACATCGATCTATTTGCACCAACAAATTTTGGTCAAGGAATCGTTCATATGATTGAAAATCCGCTGGATGGTTATGTTTATTATTCAAACATATTCAATGGTCAATTGAGACGACTTGTTTTTGATGGTCCAAAATGGACTATGGAGCCAACAGATTTAACGGTGGAATGTGATGAAGATTGGGATACTGTAACTGAATTTAATAACTGGCTGTCAAGTTTTTCAGGTACGGTTGGTTGCGGTTCACCAAATTTAACTAATGATAGCGTTGAATTAATAAGTAATTGTGGAAATACCGCTTACCAAGATGTAACTTTCACTTTAGCAGATGAATGCGGAAATCAAATTAGTAAAACAGTTAGGTTCGAGATAATCGATACTACTGCTCCAACTTTCGTGGAGGCTTTACCATCCAGTGCCACTGTGGAATGCGATGCCATCCCAACTGCTGAAACCTTAACAGCTATTGATAACTGTGGAGCTGCGTCAGTTACTTTTAGTGAAGTTGAAAACGCAGGAGCTTGTCTTGGTGAATACACTTTAGTAAGAACTTGGACAGCTACCGACGACTGTGGTAATGAAACTGCTCACTCGCAAACCGTCACAGTAGTTGATAATACCGCGCCAACTTTCATTGAAGCTTTACCAGC
>NZ_DAISXK010000029.1:0-36424 GCF_036825875.1 Paucihalobacter sp.
TAAAACCCTTTTTAACTACTTTCCAAACCTTTCTCTTGATTTTTTTTAAGGTTTTCTAAACTGCAGTATAAACCGCTCATTTATATATTTTTATAAAACAATATATTTGTAATTAATTTTGAGCGGACTATAAAGATACAAATAAAATTCAATACCAAAAGTACTTCAAGAATTTTTTTTTGCACTTTATGTAAATTATCCAACCACTAATAGCACAACCCTATTACAGCAGCACTATAAAAAGAAATTCCAAACCAACCCAAAACGGATTATAAAATCCCTATAAGGATAATTAGGAGCAGCAAAATAATCATATCCCGTTAACGATGAATTAAAATGCTCGGCCTTTAAATATATGCGTGTTTGTCGCACTTTTGCATTAATGAAAAAATCTAATCTTGGAAAGCCTCCCAAAACCGTTTCATTTTGAACATAAAACTCCGCCAGCAAAGGGTCATACCCATTCATATTATATGCTGTAAAATAATTAAAAGTAACGCCTGTTTGTAAAAACAAGGACTTCTTAAAAAATTCATTCGAATAATACAGACTACTTCTGATTACAAAATCAGGGACATTTAACACCCCATCACCATTGGTGATTTTTTGATAAAGTACCCTGTTGTCCAAACCGAAATTACGATAACCAATTTCCTTTGATAATTCAATTTTTATATAATTAATAGGATTATTAGCTTGTATTGGTTTAATATTTTTAGGTTCAGAGGTACCCACCGATATATCTGTGAAATACGTGTAATTGAGAATATTCCCGAATTCAACCTTAGCAGCGCCGTATTTATCTGAATTGATATCTGCTCCTATTTGCTGTTTATCAACGTTAGAAAAGTTACTTGAATTGTCCCAATTATAATTCACATAACTACTTTGATTCAACAAGGCATTAAAATTTGGCAAAGCACTATTTAGGTTAAAGTATCCTTCTACATCAAAATCTTTATTCAGCTTATAATGCAATTTACTATTTAAATTATAACCTTGAAAATCTCCAGTTAGGTTTAAGTTGCCATTTCCTGATAATGTAAAACTTTTAAATCGTTTGGTATAACTTGCAAGTAGCCCAACCACTGCTCCTTTTAATCGGTTAACGATAGCCTGATTATCGATAAATGTAATTCTATCGTATCCATAATTGTAATTATCATATTGAATTCCAAAACTTAATTTTCCCAGCAAATCATTTTCGTACAAGGCCGCAAAGCTCGTAGAAAAGTGCTCTAGTGTGACTAAATCATTTATAATGCTTGAAAAGGCATCTCCAAAAAAAGCAGTGGTTGCTGTAGGCTGAGAAAAACGAAAAGATTTATCTTCAAGCTTTGTTGTATTTAACAACGAGAGAGCGTTAACAACTGAATCTTTAGCTCTGAAAATATCATAAGAATGATTGATGTAAAATCTTTTTCCTTTTAGCATATTTTCAGCGTTATTCAAGTTTGGTGTAAAAACACCTCTATCAAGAAATTCTTCTGAACCCACAGTAAAGTTTTCTAAATCTTGATCTCTAAGCCCACCACTTTCTTGATTAAGTAAGTCCTGCATCACAATATGAGCCTTAGCTTGGTACCGCTCATTCTTACTAGTATAATTAGAAGTGAATCTAAAATTTCCAGTGCTGGTAAGGTGCCGTTGATAATTACCTATAGATCGCATACCCTTATAAGCAATTGAAAAATTAAAACGTTCGGTGGTATTCAAGGTTAAAAATGCATCCAAAACCTGCCCTTGTTGCATACCTGTCCTGTAAAATAATTCTGTAGTAGGTGTAGGCACCTTATAATAATGCATATCCTCAACTTCAAAATAATTAAAATGCCTTGCGCGTGCGCCAAAGAGTGGTACGGTATTAATTTCATCAAAATCGTGCGAAAGAGTATTATAGGCCTGGCCCTTGTTCGCAAATTCAATTAAATTAAAGTTGTCTTTGCGTAGGTAATTAAATTTATATTCTTTTTGAATGGATAAAGTGGTATCTATAAAAGATATATCGCCCTTATAATCTGTGATAATATAATCTGTAATGGGTGCTATTTTATTCTTATCAACTTTCGAGCTAACTCTATTTATAGTAAGACTATCACTACCTGAAGGCTGCTTTATTTTTTCCTTTTTTATTTTAGGATCCTGAGAAAATAAATTGTTAACCAGAGCTAACGCAAGAAATAAAAAATAAATCTTTTTCATTGAATTATTTTACAGTCGTTTTCTTTGTTGTAACGTAAATGTCAGTTAATTATTTTTAGAGTAATTTATAAGTAAAAAAAGCGCCTGTACAATTTTGTACAGGCGCATCAAATATAAGATAATAATAATTAGTACTATGGATTTACGCAGAATTCTGTCGATTCAGAGGCACCAAATTCTGCACCGCTAGCATGCACTAAAATAGAGCAGGTTACAGAATAAGAACCTTCACCATACGCGCAACAAATACCATCTGCGAAAGCATCAAAAATTGTAAATACGTAACACCCATCTTCTAAAAATATTGTTTCAGAAAATGTTGATCCACCCGGAGCTCCACCATATGGTCCACCAGAGGCAACGACTGCACCACCTGGACTGGTAGTAATCTGCCATGATGTTTCATCTGCCCATTGGTCAAAGGTAATAGAGACCTCAACATCGTTACAAACAATTTCTCTAAAATAAGTGAAACTAATGACGTCCTTATAACTTGAGCCGCCTTCAGGGGCAACTAAATTCAAGATTAAGGTATTTTGCTCACCGTCAACCATTGCATCAAAATCGAAATTCACATTCATACTACCAACAAACTGGTTGGCCAGAATAGTTGCAGAGCCTACGGTATATTCGGAACTATTTCCGGTAGAAGATTCATCTATTACAACCGAAAATGTACGATCAGCGGTTGATACAGTGGTACTATTCACCGGAACTGTAACTACAAGTCCATCCTCTGGTATTGATAACGTTTGTGAGGTTGATCCACCAAAGGAAATAGCTGTTTGCCCATTTTGAGCATCAAAGACAACTAAGTCTTCATCACAACTGATAAATCCTAAAGTAACAAAGGATAGTAATATTAATTTTTTAATTTTTTTCATATTATATGTTTTATAAGGTCATAAGCGTTTAAAACACTCATTCCTAAAATTTGACATTACTGTTTTACAAATAGTAACTCAGCTGTATACTGATTTGCGGGACCACACCCACTATCAGGATCGAAATCTCTAAGACGAACAAGTATTTGATCATCCCCGGCAAACACATCATACGACCCCGGTGTCGCAGCAGTAGATTGACCGATACTTCCAGAACCGCAACCCAATGTGCCAGTGTTAGGAGTTTTGAAACCATTCACTCTTATTGTATTGCAAACAAGTTCCAACTCCATTGTATAAGCTGAATTAAAACTACCTACTCCATATATAAATTCGAAGTTTCGAAATAAACCAGACGCTGATATATTAACAATTTGATTATTAAAACCTGCTCCTATACCAAAAGGTGCTGAGCCGCTTAATTGTTGAATAGCATACGAACCAGTGAAAAAATCAGATGGTACTGGGCATACCTGAAAAACATTAATTGTTAAATCAGGTCCAGTAACAAAATCAGATCCTTCGTTCATTCTAAGAACTAAGGTTTTTGAGTCTGTATCTAAGTTTTCATCGTCAATTCCAATCAAATTAATAGCACCTGTAAAGGAGCCAGCTGGTATTGTAACTGAATTTGATGCAAAACTATAATTACTAGTTCCTAAGCTTGATTGTTCTTCTACAATTGCAAAACCAAAAGATCTATCTACATCAGAAACAGTTGTTACATTAACTGTTAAAGTCAACTCGTCTTGTGTGTCTATAACTACAGGAAAATTAACCGTTCTAGACGCAAATGCGACCAAGGTCTGACCACCATTTACGTCAAAAACAGTTAAGTCTTCATCGCAGCCTGTTGTAATTAACAACAACAACAGGCCACTTATTAATAATGAAGTTCTATTTTTCATAGCTTAGTTAAATTAATAACCAGGGTTTTGCTGAGCACTTATTCCAGGATTTGCATTAATTTCTGTTAATGGAATAGGTAAAGTAAATCTGAAATCTGAAGCTGGTAAGGTGCAGGCTCCACTCTGCTCATTACAATCTGTTGGATCGCGATCAACTCCTCTGTTGGCAGCAACACCCAAACGCTTAAGATCCTTATATCTGTGACCTTCAAAGCACAATTCAATTCTTCGCTCTTGTAAAATAGCGGCGAAGGCTTGCTGCTGACTAGTATAGGTAGATAAAGGTTGTGGTGAACCTAAACGAGCCGTTCTAAGTTGTTGGATTAGCTGGGCTGCACCCGTAAAATTACTCGCGGCTGCACGAGCTTCTGCTAACAATAATAGCATTTCAGCTGATCTAAACACCTTTAAATCATTCATTAAAGGTTGACCTTCTGAACCAGGATATTTTCTTATTACCAAAATATCAGTATTCACTGGATCAGGATCCGTCGCATAATTTGGATTAATGATTGACGATGGGTCTATATTAACCGTTCTACGAACATCACCAGGCACATCCATTAAATTATATAAACCTCTATCCATTTCAAAATATGGACTTCCATCAAGGGTTGCACTTACGAATGCAAATCTTGCTCCAGCCCATCCACGACCTGTAGCAACACTTCCTGTATTACCTTGGGCATTATACTGATCAGACAAAGTACGTTCTAGTTTAAAAATAATTTCAGTATTATCAGCATCCAAAAACATTAACTGGTATTGCGTTTGATTGGCAATTGGATAACTATTTAATAATTCCTGCGCCAATGTAGCAGTTGTTCCATATTCGCCTCTAAATGCAGAAGATCTTGCTCTTAAAGCCTTAATAAAATCTTTCGACAGTCTTGTTGTGGCAGATTGCGTAGAAAAAAGTTGATCTGCAATTGCCAAATCAGCATTGATAAAGTCCCAGCATTCACCAGTAGTGTTACGCGTTGGCTGAAAATCTAGTGGTGGGATAAAATCAACTACCACAGCTCCCAAAGAACTATCATCCCGTAAATTAGGACTAAAATATGTTAACAATTCGAAATTTACGTAAGCTCTGAAAGCATGCGCCTCTGCTAACACGTTATTATATCTTTCTTCCTCACCTGGCATAGGTGTAACGTTAGCCGCTGCTTCTATTAAAATTGTAGCACGATTATTACCTCTGTAATTACGAACCCAAAAATCAGATGCCGCAGAAGACGCAGGAGTTAAAACAAAGTCATAAAGGGCAAAACCTTGACCACCACTGTCAAATCCAATTGATATTTCATCACAAAAATTAGACGCTAGTGCAATTTCTGGATTAATATCAAATTCTCTCAACATACCCAGCACTCCTGATTCTAAATCAGTCACGTTTAAAAAGGCTGTTGATGCGTCTAACCTACCTGGTTGACGAATATCAATTGCATCATTACAACCCATAAATATGGCTAATAATGCAACAAATAATATTTTATTATATTTTTTCATAATATTTATTTTTTTTTAAAATCCTAGTTCAAATCCTACAGATAAAGTTCTTGGCGTTGGAAACTGTCTTGATATGTTAGTCTGTGCCTCAGGGTCAAAACCTCTCCATTCACTAAACGTAAATACGTTTTCGCCATTAAAAAAGATTCTCGCAAAGTTTAAACCTGTGTTTTCCAATTGTTTTGCAGAGAACGTATATCCAAAACTCGCAAAACGTAAACGTAAAAAGTCCGCATTACGTAAAAATCGGTCTGAATCTACAAATGAGTTTCTGTTAGAAGCAGTCCAGCTAGGGATGTCTGTAATATCCCCTGGTTGTTGCCATGCTCTCAAAATATCCGTAGAAGCAGTAAACTGGCCAACGTTATCAGGGTTAATTGCACCGGCATAATCATTATCAAAACGATCAACTCCAACTACATAATTCCATTGTGTTTGTAAAAAGAAACCTTTGTAATCTACATTTAAATTTAACGAACCATTCCAATCTGGATAGATGTTTTTACCTAACCAAACTCTATCAGTATTAGCATTAGGAGTCTCAGTTAAATCACCATTCGCTGTGTAGTACAATAATTCACCATTCGCTGGGTTAACACCCGCATAACGAAGTGTGAAATATTCATCAAGTGGCCCACCATTTCTACCAGTACCAATTAACTCGCCATTACCAGGTAAATTATTTAATTCGTTTTCATTATAATTACCAAGAACTCCAATTTCCACTCTTAATCCACGATCTGTTTTGGCTTGAATTAAATCGTATCTTAAGTCAAAATCAACACCTCTATTAGTCATTTCAATAACGGTATTAAGGAAAGAACCAGTAATACCAACAGTTGGTGACACAGGAGCAGATTGATATAAATCGTTGGTTACTCTTTCGTAAACATCAATGGAACCTCTAAATCTGCTATTCCAAACACCAAAATCAATACCGATGTTAGCTGTGGCTATCTCTTCCCATCTCAGGTTTCTATCTCCAATAATTGCTAATGGGCGACCGTCAAAAGGTTCATTCAAGTTAGGGTTAAGCTGAACAAACTGAGAATTCAATCCGGCATAACCTACTCCTGTTGCAAAAAAGTCGAATGAGTTATCTAATGCTGAAAACAAACCACCTCCAGTGATGTCTTGGTTACCAGCGGTACCATAAGAACCTCTTAACTTCAAGTTGTTGATTTTAGAACCTTCCATAAATTTCTCATTTGAAATATTCCATCTACCTGAAACCGACCAGAAGGTTGCCCAACGATTTGAGCCTGCGAATCTAGAAGAAGCATCTCTACGATAAACACCCTCAATACCATACCTTTCATCGTAATCATAACCTATTTTTCCAAAATAAGAAAACAAACCTGCGTTTCTAATAGAGGCATTAACAGTATCAACAAACAAATCATTTGCCGCTACGTCTCCAATAAAACCTGCACCATCACCAGGGAAGAATGTTTTAGGATTTAAACCGTTTTGACGGAATCCAAAACCTCTCCTGTGTGCT
Source organism: Paucihalobacter sp. (assembly GCF_036825875.1). NCBI lineage: Bacteria > Pseudomonadati > Bacteroidota > Flavobacteriia > Flavobacteriales > Flavobacteriaceae > Paucihalobacter > Paucihalobacter sp. The sequence continues at coordinate 7,005 of NZ_DAISXK010000029.1, forward strand.
TTAAAATATTCTGAGTAAACAGATACATCAATAGTATGTTTATCCCAGAAAGTTTTGGTAAAATTCAATGAGGTAACTTGATTATAAGTAAATATTCGAGTGCTTTGTTGGTCTTGAAAACCAGAAGTTGGGTTAGCAGCACCTCCAAATAATAAAGCATTAAAAGATGCAGGACCTTCAGCACGTGTAAAGGTGATTCCTTGATAATCACCACCTAAATTAACATTTGCAGTTAAATGATCGGTTAATGCATAACTCGCTGTTAAACCTCCAACAAATCTAAGTTCTTCCTCGAATCTTGTGTGCGTTCTAGCCAAATCTAACAAAAGCAAAGGTGTGTTAGTAAATGATAGCGGAGATAATAAGGCCGCCCCATTAGTGTAATCATCAGCGGTTAAATATGGTACCCCTTGAAAACCACCTAAAACAAAATTTCGGTTGATACCACCCGTACCAATTGCAGTTGGTTCATTGCTTTTACTATAGTTTAGCGTTACGTTAGTGTTATAATTAAATTTATTATTTTTTGATTTACCACTTACATTTGAACGAAAATTAAATCGTTTCAAATCACTTTCAATCAAAATACCATCAGTATCTGAATACCCAAAAGATGTAAACTGACTGGAATTTTCACCGCCACTAGTAAGGCTTAAGTTATGATTTTCTGTAACACCCGTGCTAAAAAAGAAATCTAACCAATCAAAATTAGGTGCTGCATCAATTTGTGCATCGGTCATCGGCTGTCCCGCACCAGGATTAAATAGACTTGTACTATTACCAGCACCTGCCCCATTTCCTCTTGTACGCTCATATCTTAACAATTCTTGCGACGACATTCGGTTATAATCATTATCCTGCATTGTTGAAAATGAAATAAATCCGTTGTAATTAACTTTCAATCCTTGGTTGAAAGAGCCTTTTCGGGTTGTAATAACAATTACACCGTTCGCACCTCTATTACCATAAATAGATGTAGCACCCGCATCTTTCAAGACGTCAATTGAAGCAATGTCTTGTGGGTTTAAAGATCTGAAGTTGTCTTGATCAACAGGTACGCCGTCAATAATAAACAACGGCTCTGTATCACCATTAATTGAGCTTATCCCACGTAATCTTACAATAGAATTCGCACCAGGCTGACCCGTATTAGTAGTAATATTCAAACCTGGAACCTGGCCAGATAACGTTTGAACAAAACTTGCATTTGGTCTGTTTTCAATAGTTTCGGCCGATATCCTTACAGAAGATACACTTGATTTTGCTCTCGTTTGAGTAGCATAACCAGTAATTATGACTTCTTCAAGCACATTACCCGTATTCATTGAGACATTGATGGTATTACTTGTGCCTACTGGTGATTCGGCAGTTTCATATCCAACGAAGGAAAAAACTAAAATATCTCCCGTATTGGCTCTAATGGAAAAATTACCATCAAAATCTGTTTGGGTTCCTCTTTGTGTTCCCTTTACAATTACATTTACGCCTGGCAACGGAAATCCGTCGTCAGCACCAGTAACCGTACCTGTGATAGTCTTCTCTTGAGAAAAGGAAAACTGCATCACGAACGCCATAAATAGCGTTAATAACCATGTTAACTTTAATTTCATAAAACAATTATTTGAGTTAGTCTTGCGCAAACATCTTAATTATTTATTAAATAAGCAAGTAATTGTAATAAAAAAATGTTAATAAAATTGCTGTTATTAGTAAGGATTACGCAATTTTTTAATTACTTCGTTTTTAATTATGATGTTATGCTTGCACACAAATTTAACTTATAATTTGGTTTATGCATCATTTACCCTTTAAATAATGGCTCTTTTAACTAACTTTTCAACCTACTCCACAGAATGTGGAACCGACGAAGCCGGTCGCGGCTGTCTTGCAGGGCCTGTTACTGCAGCTGCCGTTCTTTTACCTGATCATTTTAAAAATGATATTTTAAATGATTCCAAACAGGTTTCACATGTGAATCGTTCTATATTAAGGACTATTATTGAGAAGAACAGTTTAGACTTTGCTTTTTGTCACATAATGCCAGATGAAATCGACAGCATTAATATTTTAAACGCTTCTATTAAAGCAATGCAGCTTTCCGTTTTAAAGCTTAAACCACAGCCTGAATTTATAATTGTTGATGGCAATAGATTCAAACCTTGTAACAATATTCCTTTTGAAACCATTATAAAAGGTGATTCCAAATACCTGAGTATCGCGGCTGCCTCTATTATCGCAAAAACCTATCGCGACGAATATATGCAGCGCATTCATGAAGAATACCCCATGTACAACTGGAAACAGAATAAAGGCTATCCTACCAAAGAGCATCGTAATGCAATTGCTAAATATGGCATTACCAAATATCACAGGAAATCTTTTAAATTATTACCCGACCAGTCAAAATTAAATTTCTAAGCCTTTTTTTTGAACATGTTTTATATCATGAGCAAACTTTCTAAGTTGAATGGCTTTGTTTACTTTTGCTTTTTAAAATTGAACAGTTTGCGACATACCCTATTTTATTCCCTCTTTAAAGTTTTAACTTTTCTTACCTTAATATATGGTTGCAATGACGATTCTAAGGTAAAGCGCACTAGTATCGACTTTATTTCGTCCGATTTTACACATATTATTAGGTTTAACCATTTTGAAACCTTTAAATCCCAACTAAACGCTCAATCGCTTGTTTTAGATTTGAAAAAATCTTCTGCAACCGCTAACCTTCGGAATCTACTTCAGCCTTTAGAAGCAGTTGAAAAAAATGGCGAAGGGATAATCGCACTAGAAACAGAAAGCATTTTAAATTATCTTTTTGTTACGGACACTATCAATTTAACAATCAATTTTGAAGGTTTCGATAACGATTCTATCATTACAAGCGCTAAAAAGGAATTTCGCTTTTACAAATTAAACGAAGTAGCTGCCTATAGCTATACACAAGGAAAACATTTTCTTATGTCGAATAGTTTAGACTGTTTGATAAAAGCCATTTCCAAAAGAGAAGACAATTTGAGCTTGCTAGAGGATTTTAAAGTGATCGATAATACCAAAGACGTTTCGGTCATTAACTACAATAAACGTTTTTTAACACCAGTCTTTAACCAAAACCCAACAGATTCAATTACCGATGTGTTTGCCGATTTCAGCACTTTAGATTTTAGTTTTGAACCTAAGAATATTAGGTTTAGTGGTGTAACAGCAAGCACTGATAGCATAGCTATTTTACAATTATTTAAAAATACCAAAGCTCTAAAAAATAAAGCGGTTCAAATCTTTACCGCCGATTTTGATAACTTCAAAAGTTTAACAATTAGCGATTACACAAATTTCGAAGCTAAATTAAGCCAGATTGATCTTGACAGCTTACCAAACTTTATCACGCTCGCAGTAGAAGTTGCACAAATTGAAACCAAAAATAATACGGCAGTCGCTTTAAGGTTTTTAGATGACAACTTAATTTCAGATGAAATTTTAAATAATGATAAACTTGAAACCTATAGAGATGTAGATATTTATAGTGTTCAAAATAATACTGTTTTTCGAAAGAGCTTTCAACCGTTTATTTTTTCTGAAGAAGTCAATTATGTATTCACACTGAACGATTTTTATGTGTTCACAAAAACCCAAGAATTTGCACAGCAGCTTATTGCCGATTATACCAACAATAACACCATTGCTGCCTCCGCAAAATTTGAAGCCATTACTGTGTATTTAAGTGATGAAAGTTCGTTGCTAATCCTGAAAAATAACCAAACATTGAGCAGTTTGCTCCAAGACCTTTTAAACACTTCTGAAAACATTACATTGAGCGATGCTCACCTTACTGCATTTCAACTCATTTATGAAGACAATTTTGCGCATTTAAACGGCGTGATTTCTAACAATAATTTTAAAAGAAGTAGCAAAAATGTTTCGGAATTATTTTCACTTTCGTTAGATACCGATATTTTAATGAAACCTCAATTTGTAATCAACCATCTTAACAGAGAAAAGGATATTGCAGCCCAAGACATAAATAATACTTTGTATCTCATTTCTAATAAAGGCGCTATTTATTGGAAAAAACGATTAGATGGACCTATTATTGGCATTATTTCGCAAATTGATACTTACAAAAATGGTCGCTTACAGTTGGCTTTTGTTACTAGAAATAAGCTGTATGTGTTAGATAGAAATGGCAACGACGTGTCTGGTTTTCCCATGAACTTTAAGGATGCCATTACCCAGCCATTATCGGTGTTCGACTACGATAACAATAAAAACTACAGGCTACTAATCACTCAAAATAACGAACTGCTAATGCTCGACAAAAATGGTAAAACCGTTAGTGGATTTAAACCAGATTTAAGCAATGCCACCATCTCTAAACAACCGCAACATTTTAGAATTGGCAACAAAGATTACATTGTATTTGCGCAAGGAAATAAAATGAAAATTTTAGATCGTGTGGGTAAAACTAGAATTGACGTAAAAGAGTCTATAAACTTTTCTGAAAACGACATTTTTTTAAACAACAACCAATTCACCACCATGAGCGCCGAAGGCTTTATTGTTCAAATTAATAACCGCGGTATTGCCGCCTTAACTGGAACACAATCCACCCAGAACACGGCTATGGATGCCAGCAGTAAAAACGTAGTAACATTTTCAGAAAATAAACTTATCATTAATAAAAAAGAAGTAGAATTAGACTTTGGAAATTACACACAACCCAAACTCTTCTACTTAAACGATAAAATTTATGTTGCAATCACCGATTTGCAAACCAACAAGGCTTATCTTTTTGATTGCCAAGGCGATTTAATTAATAATTTTCCTGTTTATGGCAATGCAACCTTACAGTTAGATAACGTTGATAAAAACAAAGTTTTAGGAGCGCTCACAACTGGCAGTAGCAACAGCATTATTTTGTATCAAATTCAATAACCTTTCCCCAAATTACCCAATGATAAAACGTCAAAAAACAGCGATTTCAAAATGTATTCTGCATAAAGTAGGCAACAAATTCAACACTACTAAAAATCTATTTTCTGAAAAAGAAATAGACTTTGATGAGCAGAGTTACCAACTGATGCTCAATTACCTGTTGCGACCTTTCGGGAGCGTGGTTGAAAGTTATAGATTCAATCACCATTCTAACATCGCACTCAACGAAATTTACAGTTATGCCACCCAGCTTTTTGCCAACGAAACTGAATTTGTAGATATCTCAAAACACATTGTAAATCATCTATTTGAACAGTCAAATTCTGCACAAATTAAAACCGGCGACGTATTGATTTGCTTGTTCAACGACATCGAATACCAAGAAATGATGGTAAGCGCCGTTGGCATCTTTAAAATTGAAAATAAATCAGATTTTTTTCAAACCTATCTTGAAAATAAAAGCTATGATATCATAACTCAAAAAGGTATTCCTACTATAAAAGTTGATAAAGGATGCCTCATTCTAAATACCTCCGATACCGAAGGTAATATCGTACTAAGTGTGGACCATAATAATTACGATGCACAATACTGGATCAAACATTTTCTAAACATCAAATATCCAGATGACCATAACCAACATACCAAAAACTATATTGAGCTTTGCAAAGATTTTTCGGATGAAATTTTAAAACCTAGTTTCGGTCTTCAAGAAAAAAGTACTTTTTTAGCAAAAACAGTGGATTTCTTTAAAGAACATGAGGTCATTAACATCGAAAATTTTAAAGATGATATTTTTGAGGACGAGCAGCGAAAAACACTTTTTCAGGATTATAAAAAGGATTTTGAAACCCGCGAAAATATTGTAATTCGCAATCAATTTGACGTTTCAGAAATGGTTCTGAAAAAACACAAAAAACAACTAAAAACCGAAATAAATCTCGACACCAATATTCAAATAAAACTAGACGTAGATGCACCCGATGCTTCAGCCGAATATTTAGAACGCGGTTACGACGATGTTAAAAAAATGCACTTTTACAAAGTGTTTTTTAATCAAGAAGGTTGATGTTCTTTAAGTTCCGCTTCGAATAGCGCTGAAAAATGTTTAAGCAGTTTGTGTTTAACTTCGGATTCATTAACCCTTTGAAGTCCCAACTCTACGTTTAAAGAAGTAACACTTTTACCTCGAATTCCACAGGGAATTATATGGTCGAAATAACCCAAATTAGCATTGACATTTAGGGCAAAACCATGCATAGTTACCCAACGGCTTGCGCGAACACCCATAGCACAAATTTTTCGGGCAAATGGCGTTCCTACTCCAAGCCAAACCCCTGTTTCACCAGGACTGCGCTCGGCATGTAATCCGTATTCGGCAAGCGTTAGTATTACGGTTTCTTCTAGAAATCGAAGGTATTTGTGAATGTCGGTGAAAAAATTATCTAAATCTAAAATTGGATACCCAACAATTTGGCCTGGACCATGATAAGTAATATCGCCACCACGATTTATTTTATAAAATGTAGCGCCTTTATCTTTAAGCTGTTGCTCGTTCAATAATAAATTAGAAACATCGCCACTTTTACCCAAAGTATACACATGCGGATGTTCGACGAACAAAAAATAATTAGGCGTTTGAAGGTTCGCATTTTCCCGTCTGTTTTTAATTTTTAAGTCTAAAATTTCTTTAAACAGAAGCTCTTGTTCGTCCCAAGTATCTTTAAAATCTTTGCTCCCTAAATCTATTACTTCTACTGCTTTATTCATAATTAGCAAAGGTACAAAATTTACGACTTCGGATTATTCAAGATTACCAATGCGGCAATCACGCCAGGCACCCAGCCACAAATCGTGAGAATTAAAACTATTAAAATAGAACCACAACCTTTGTCTATCACTGCTAAAGGTGGAAACAAAACAGAAAGTATAACACGCCAAATGCTCATTAAAAAAGGATTTTATTTAAGTTTCTTTATAAATCAAGGACAAATTATGACAAAAAATTTGAATGTAAAACTTGCAGACTTAATTTCTAAAAAATGTAATTTTGCAACTTCAAGTAAATTAGGCATTCTCAATTACAAAAAAACACTATGCAGCTTTCAGAACAAGAATTAGTGAGACGCGATAAGTTAAGTAAACTTCGAGCCATGGGAATCAATCCCTATCCAGCCGATCTATTTCAATTATCGCATACTTCTAAACACATAAAATCTGACTTTGCAGAAGGAAAGAAAGTGACAGTTGCCGGCCGATTAATGTCGCGACGCATACAAGGAAAAGCCTCGTTTGCTGAATTACAAGACAGCGAAGGCCGCATTCAAGTGTATTTCAATAGAGATGAGATTTGCGCAGGTGAAGATAAAACGCTTTACAATGAGGTCTATAAAAAACTCCTCGATATTGGCGATTTTATTGGGATTGAAGGCGAATTGTTTACCACCCAGGTTGGTGAAAAAACCGTAATGGTAAAGCACTTCAAACTGCTGAGCAAAGCCCTAAAACCATTGCCATTACCTAAACAAGATGCCGAAGGTAATACCTACGACGAATTTAATGATCCTGAAACGAGATACAGACAACGTTACGCCGATTTGGTAGTAAATCGTCATGTAAAAGAAGTATTTATCAAACGCACCAAGCTTTTCAATGCTATGCGTGATTTTTTCAATAAAGCTGGCTATTTTGAAGTGGAAACACCAGTATTGCAACCAATTCCCGGTGGTGCTGCGGCACGTCCGTTTAAAACCCATCACAATTCTTTAGATATTCCCTTATACATGAGAATTGCGAACGAATTATATCTAAAAAGACTGATTGTTGGTGGTTTTGATGGTGTTTATGAGTTTTCTAAAAACTTCCGAAACGAAGGCATGGATCGCACCCATAATCCTGAGTTTACGGCTATGGAAATCTATGTTTCCTACAAAGACTATAACTGGATGATGGAGTTTTGCGAACAGCTACTCGAACACTGCGCCATCGCAGTAAATGGAACTACCGAAGCAACCTTTGGCAAACATCATATCAACTTTAAAGCACCTTACAAAAGAGTCACAATGACCGATGCGATTAAAGAATTTACAGGCTTTGATATTACAGGAAAAACTGAAAGCGAAATCAGATCTGCCGCCAAATCAATGGGAATTGAAGTCGACGACACCATGGGTAAAGGCAAATTAATAGATGAAATTTTTGGCGAAAAATGCGAATCGAACTACATCCAACCAACCTTCATTACCGATTACCCAAAAGAAATGAGCCCGCTGTGCAAAGAACACAGGGAAAATCCAGAATTAACCGAACGTTTTGAATTAATGGTTTGCGGTAAAGAGGTTGCTAATGCCTACTCCGAATTAAACGACCCAATAGACCAGCGCGAACGCTTTGAACACCAATTAAAGTTGGCTGAAAAAGGCGATGACGAAGCCACACAGTTTATAGATTACGATTTTCTTAGAGCTTTAGAATACGGTATGCCACCAACATCGGGTATGGGCATTGGTATGGATAGATTAATCATGTTTTTAACTAACAACCAATCCATTCAAGAAGTGCTATTTTTTCCGCAGATGAAACCGGAAAGAAAAGCCGTTAGTATGACCGACGATGAGAAAACAATAGTTAATATACTCAAATCCAAAAATTCTATCGATTTAAATCTCCTAAAAGAACAATCAGAACTTTCAAATAAAAAATGGGATAAAGCCATAAAAGGATTGACAAAAAATGGTATTGCTAAGGTTGAAAAATCTGGCGATGATTTAATGGTTTCTATCAAATAGAATTAATGATTAGGCGATTTAAGATTGCAAAAATTTTAATTCTTACTGTATATTTTGTTTTAATTCTAATCCATTTTTTTATAAAAGACCATTTTTATGTAACAGGAATCGTGTTTTATGCCTTTCCCTTATTAGGTCTTATTGGAATTGGTATTTTGCTCGTAATATTCTTTATTAATGACGAAAGAATTTTCGAATTCCTCACGCTACTCACATTTATTTTAAGCATTTATTGGTGGTATCACTCATTTCATTTTGAACCGAAAATCATAGAGCCAGATAACAAACAAACCGTGTTATTTTGGAATATTGCCAAACAAAAAGACCGACCACTCAGTATCATTTCGAAACATGTAAATACCGAAAACCCAGAATTTATTAGCTTAGTTGAAGCAAATTATATTTCAGATTCAATTTTTAAAATTTACCAAGACGAATTCAAAAATTATAATCTAATTCAGCTTGAAGGCGACATGATTTTTGGTAGTAAAGCCCCAATTACAAATGTTTTCTATGAGGGTGTAAACGATGATTACGTTTTGAATCATATTTCGATTAGCAGTGGCGACAATGCTGTTGAGATATTGATGGTTGACCTTTACGGAAGTCCACTACACAATAAAAAAACACCATTTGAAATTATCTATGACTATTTAAATAACAATCGTATAGATTTTATTTTAGGTGATTTCAATACGCCCTTTGAAAGCATTTATTTCAAAAAATTCGAATCTGACTTTCAATCCTTCCGTGGCCTGAATACCGGATTAACCTACACCTGGCCAAGAGGTTTACCGCTTTACGAATTAGACCAAATATGGATTTCTAAAAAATATCAGGCCTTAAAACTCCAAAAGCTAAATTATTCTGTTTCAGACCATAGTCTGTTAATAGGATGCTTTAGTCTAAAAATCGATCAACAGAATTAATAAACCATACATCGAAAAAAAATTAGATAAATCTTATTTTTAAATACTTTTAGATGCTATTTAATTAACATGTCTCCCAAATTGATGAAAAAGTTTGCCATCCCCTTTTTATTTTTAGGACTTATATTTACGAGTTGTAAAAATGATGACGATGCACTTATTGCCCAATGCGAAATTCCGAGCGGCATTGAGGCTAGCGATATAACCTTTAACAGTGTAGATTTAAATTGGAATTATACCGATGCCAGTGCCACTTTTGTGGTTGAAATTGGTATAAATGGATTCACGCAAGGCAGCGGTAATAGTATCAATACCTCTAATTCATCTCTCCAAATTAACAACTTATTGGCAAATACTTCTTATCAAATATACATCAAAGCTAATTGTGGCGTGAATAACGAAAGCCTATGGTCAGATGCGTATAGTTTTACAACGCTTGCAGAGCCAGTTGTTGCAGAATTTAAACAAAATTTATCTGAACTGAATCTGTTTTCTGGCACACTCAGCGATTTAAATCCCAGCATTTACGCTTTTGAATATAAATTAAATACTGCATTGTTCACGGACTATGCACACAAGCAGCGACTCATCGCCCTACCTTCAGGAGAAAGTATGACCTACGACGGCGACGGATTACCTATATTCCCTGATAATACCGTAATTGCTAAAACCTTCTACTACTACAACGACGAACGCAATCCTTCCTTAGGAAAACACATTATTGAAACTAGAATCTTACTCAAACTAAACGGTGAATGGCAAACAGGCGATTACAAATGGAATGAAGACGCCACCGATGCCGTGCTAGATTTAAATGGTAGTCCCGTTCCTGTTTCATGGATTGATCTTCAAGGTACTCAAAAAAGTTTAACCTATCAAATACCTTCCAATACCGACTGTTTTACCTGTCATAATAATTACAACATTATAACGCCTATCGGACCCAAATTACGAACGCTTAATTTTGATGTTAATGGCAATAATCAATTGCAAGAATTAATTAACAACAATCATATTTCTGGATTAGATTCACCTAGTTCAGTGGCGATTCTTCCCGATTGGGAAGACCAAAGCTTAAGCCTTGAAGACCGCGCGCGTGCCTATTTAGACATAAACTGCGCTCATTGCCATATTGCTGGCGGCTTCTGCGACCTTGAATCCAATCTCGATTTAGATTTCTCAGCTACTTATGACGATTCTAAAATATTCGAAAACAGGTTTACTATTAGAGCTAGAATGAGTGCCTACATTCCTGGATTTAGTATGCCTTATATAGGCACTGTGTCTAAGCATAATGAAGGCGTTGATTTGGTATTTGAGTATTTAGATACCTTATAGAAATCGCGTTAAAAATATACTAAAACTATCACAACTGTTTTCCTGCCTAAAGTTAATGCGTATTTTCACGCCACTAATTTTTAATTCCAACTATTTTGAAACAGTTAATTACAAAAACATTTTTTTTGATGTTGCTTGTTTTGGTCGCTTCATGTTCGACTACAAAAAAAGCTTCTAAATCCAAATCTGCTGCTGCAAGTTCCTCAGAAGCACCAGCCAAGAAACCCGGCAAAAATGATATTCAGCCTTATAGCAAGGTAATTACTAAGGACGCAGTAACAGACAAAGGATTATTTGACGTTCACAAAATTGATGAATCGTATTTTTTTGAAATTCCAGATTCTTTATTTGAGCGCGAAATGCTAATGGTTACAAGAATTGCCAAAACCGCAAGTGGATTAGGTTTCGGTGGAGGAAAGACCAACGAGCAAATGCTACGTTGGCAGAAAAAAGACAAACAAGTACTTTTACGCGTTGTGTCCTCAGCCGTTACAGCAGCAGATTCACTACCTGTCCATGAAGCAGTTATCAATTCCAACTTTGAACCTGTGTTGTTCACTTTTCCAATAAAAGCAATCAGCAAGGATTCTACTAAAACCGTAATTGAGGTTACTGATTTGTATAGTTCAGATGTGAAACCACTTGGTTTTCCCCAAAGTAGAAGACAGCAATACGGTATTACCCGATTAGATAACAGCCTTTCCTATATTGAAAGCTTAAAAAGTTATCCGACTAATATTGAAAGTCGCCATGTAAAAACATATGCAGCCTCAAAAGCACCATCAAATACAAGTACAGGAAATATTTCATTAGAGATCAACAACTCCATGATTTTACTACCAAAAGAACCTATGAAGCGTCGTATTTTCGACCAGCGTGTAGGTTGGTTTACAAGTGCAACCATCGATTATGGCTTACCAGTACAAGAAAGTAAAACTGTTAGATATTTAGACAGATGGCGTCTTGAAGTAAAAGATGAAGATATAGAAAAATTTAAAAGAGGTGAATTAGTAGAGCCGAAAAAACAAATAATCTACTACGTTGATAGAGCCACGCCCGACCAATGGAAGCCTTATATAAAACAAGGTATTGAAGATTGGCAAGTTGCTTTTGAGGCCGCAGGTTTCAAAAATGCCATTATCGCTATGGAACCACCAACCGTAGAAGAAGATCCAGAATGGAGCCCAGAAGATGCTCGTTACTCTGTAGTGCGCTATTTGGCATCTCCGATTCCTAATGCAAACGGTCCTCACGTTAGCGATCCGCGTTCGGGAGAAATAATCGAAAGTGATATTAATTGGTATCACAACGTTATGACCTTACTGCGTAACTGGTTCTTTGTGCAAACAGCTGCCATCAACCCAGATGCACGAGGTGTTGCCTTTAAAGATGAAGTTATGGGACGCTTAATACGTTTTGTATCTGCACACGAAGTAGGACACACTTTAGGCTTACCTCATAACATGGGTAGCAGTGTCGCTTATCCAGTTGATAAACTACGCGATCCTGAATTCACAAAAAAATACGGTACCGCACCTTCTATCATGGACTATGCGCGATTTAATTACATAGCGCAACCAGGTGACGAAGGCGTTGCGCTCATGCCAGAAATAGGGATTTACGATAAGTATTCTATTGCTTGGGGTTACAAACCTATTTTAGAAGCTAAAACAGCCGAAGACGAAAAACCAATTCTTGATAGCTGGATATTAGAACACGCAGGAGATCCTATGTACCGATTTGGTCGTCAACAAAGTGGCGGTGTAATTGACCCTAGTTCTCAAACTGAAGATTTAGGCGATGATGCCGTAAAAGCAAGTAATTATGGAATCGCAAACCTTAAACGAATCATTCCAAATTTAATTGAATGGACTGCCGAAGATGGTAAAAATTACGACGATTTAGAAACCATGTACGGACAAGTTGTTGGTCAATTTGCCAGATATATGGGACATGTAACATCTAATATTGGTGGTGTTTATGAATACTATAAAACCTATGACCAAGAAGGTGCTGTTTATACCCATGTTGATAAAAACCGTCAAAAAGAATCATTAGACTTTCTTCAAAAAGAACTATTTATAACACCAACATGGATGCTGGACGATAATATTTTCAATAAATTTGAAAGTGCTGGTCAAGTGGAACGCGTTAGAAGTTTACAAACCAGAACTTTAAATGATATTCTTGATTTTGGCAGAATGGCCAGAATGTTAGAAAACGAGACTGTTAATGGTCGTGAAGCTTATCCCTTATTAACGATGATGCAAGATTTAAGAAAAGGCTTGTTTAGCGAATTAAATGCTGGTAGAAGTATAGATATTTACCGAAGAAATCTTCAACGCGCCTACATTGAGCGCTTAGAATTTATCATGAAAAATGAGCAAGGAAATGTGCCAGCTGAATTTAGACGATTTATTTCGCGAACCAGTGTAAATGTAAGCCAGTCGGATATAAGAGCCGTTGTAAGAGCAGAACTTAAAGCCTTACAATCATCGATTAGAAACGCTGTTGGAAGAACAGGTGATACCATGAGTAAAATTCATTTGCAAGATGCCTTAGAACGCATTGACGCCATTTTAAACCCTAAAAGTTAACACAAAGTTTATAAATTTTTAAAGGCTTCAAATGAATCGTTTGAAGCCTTTTTTTATTTACCTAATATACCGTCTATGCTTTGCCAATACGTTTCAAAGTCGGACAAATTATTATGCGAAGCCTTTTCAACAGTAATAAATTTGGTTTGTTTTGGTGCAGACTCAAATAACTTTATTGAAGATTTTATGGGCACTACCCGATCGCTTGTACCATGAATAATGGTCATGGCTGAACTCACCTCCTCAATACTTTCAAAATTGGAGAAATGATATTTGATCAATTTTTCAACTGGAAAAACCGGAAAACGCTTTTTAGCTACATCTGCGATACTGTAAAAAGGTGTTTCTAAAATAACATGAGAAACCTTATGCTTACTAGCAACATTTAAAGCCATTGCTGTACCCAAAGACCTACCATATACAACGATGTTTGAATAGCCCAAACCAACAAGATATTCATAACAATGCTGCGCGTCATTATAAAGACCATCCTCGCTTAAAATGCCAGTACTCTTTCCGTAGGTTCTGTAATCCATCACAAAAACATCGTAATTGTACTTTGTTAACTCCGATGCAATAACGCCCCAACGACTCAAATTACCGGCATTGCCGTGAAAATAAAGCACAACACCCTTTGGAGCTTTGAGCTTAAAATGCAATGCATTAATGACCGTTCCTTTTCGGTCAGTTTCTAAAAACAATTCTTCAAAAGGCTGGCCAAATTGAAAGACATATTCAGAAGGTAAACTCGTAGGTCTAAAAATCATTTTTTCTTGTAAGAGGTACAGAGCGGAAACCATTAGTAAATAGATCAAGACAAAACCTACAGCAAAATGCTTAAGTCTTTTTAGTTGCTTTTTTTTGAGTGTGAATAACATTTATACTCGTTTTTGAAAGATCGACTGTGGTGGTTGGTTGTAAAATAATTTCCTCTAACATGCTATGATAGGCTGGGAAATTATTTAAATCTTTATGACCACCGCCAATAACCGTATGTAGTCTCGTTCTTTCAGAATTAATTTTACTCAGTTTAACACTTGTTTTATAGGGTATGAGCTTGTCATTCGTACCGTGAATGATATGAATCGGACAGCGAACATATTTCAACCATTTATAAGTTGGCAACGGATATTTAATTAAAATTGATAGCGGCATAAATGGCATAAACCGTGTGGTGACTTTAGTTAAGCTGTAATAAGGTGCGTCTAAAATTAGTAACTTAGGATTGTTTATAGAAGCCAGCTTAGTAGCAAAACCAGAGCCTAAAGATCTACCATACAAAATGATGTTGCTTTCGCTAGTTAAGCTCTTAATTTTGTTATAGACTTCCTGTAAATCGCGTTTAATAGCTTTTTGAGTTCGCTTGCCTGTACTTTTTCCAAAACCGCGATAATCTAGCATTAAAACACTGTATCCAAGTCTTGTAAAATCAACAGCAAACTTTCCCCAACCTTTGATACTTTTAGAATTCCCTTTGAGATAAAGCACAATACCCTTGGGGGTTTCTTTGGTTTTAAATAACAATCCGTTAATCACCGCACCGTCTCTAGTGGTGAGATTATACTCTTTAAACTCTTGGTTATCGTAATTAAACTGAAAATCCTTCGGTAATTTCTCGGGCTTAAATAATAAGTAATCCTGTAAATAATACAGCGCAATACTAATCACCAAATAAATGGCAATGACTAAAATTGAAATATATAACCAATACGGCATTAACGCTCTAATTAAAGTTTTAAGATACGAAACTCAATGATGCAATTAAATATACGGAAAAATCTGAAATTGTTAAGTCTTGGTTAAAAAATGACATCCCATTAAACCAATGTATATAAAAAACGTCTTAGAATTGAACCTTAAATTGAATATCATGAAAAATGCACTTATTTTAATCGCTTTCCTTATAAGTCTTGGAAGCTTTGCCCAAAAAACCGAAGGAATGCAGCAAAGACAAAAAATGGAACGTTCTAGAATAGCCTCTAATCTTTCGGCTGAAGAAATGGCTACCCTACGAACCAAAGAACTTACGCTTCAACTTGATCTTAACGAATCGCAACAAAAAAGCATCAAAGCCTTACTTGTAAGCGAAATATCAAACAGGAAAGCAAACATGCAAAACAGACCGCAAAAAGGATTTAGAAAAGATTCTACAAATATTTCGTCTGAAGATTTCTACAAAATGAGATCGGAACGTTTGGACCATCAAATCGAATTTCAAAATAAGATGAAAATGATCTTAACCGATACCCAGTTCGACACATGGAAAAGCATAAATCAACAGCGTAGAAATAAAATTCAAATGAAACCTCAACGATAATATGTTCTACTTTATCGAAAAAATAAGGAAGTCGTTTCAAAAAACGAGACTTCCTTTATTCTTTTAAAATATTTTTTCTATCTTTCCACTTCCAAAATTTTTAGAGATATGAAAACCAATGTATTAATAATAGTATTTGCATTTATTTTTAGTTTTAGCTTAAATGCGCAAGAACGCCGGACATTAGCTAAACAGAATAACGTTTCCAGCGAAAAACAAATCCTTAAACCAAATGCCGAAAACCTTGGTCAGCTTCAAGGAAGAAAATTAGCTAAACACCTAAGCTTATCTGAAGATCAGTATTATTCTGTAACAAGTTTAATTCAAAAACATTTGAAAGGTGAAAAATATCAAAAGTTGATGGCAACTGTGGCGAGTGATAACGTTCAAGAAATTTCAAAATCTAAAACCTTTGAACAAGATTTTGTCTCTGCAGAATTATTCAAAGACCAGGATTTTACAAAGGAACTAAGTACCATAATTGACGAGAAGCAAATGGGCTTATTTAATGATCTTGTCAAAAATCAATTAAGTCCAAAATAACCTATATAACCCCTTAAAATAACAACTTTTAAATGAGAAAATTATCATTATTCGTACTATTATTTACCCTATTTGCAGCAAGTTCAACTGTAACTGCACAAAATAAAGTTGAAGTAAATGCCGCCGCCGCTGAGCAAACTGAAGAACTGAGAAAACAGCTCAAATTTAGTGATGAGCAAAGAGATCAAGTTTATGAAATATGCAAAGAGTACCAAGCTGCTTATCGTACTTTAAGTGTTGATTTGCAAGCTAACAAAGAATGGAAGGCTAAAATCGATGCAAGATTAGAAAACAAGTTGGCTACGACACTTACGGAAGAGCAGTTCAATCACTACAAAAAAATACAACAGAGTATCAAATAAAATCTCAATTAAAAATAAATGGGAAGATGGCATGAGAACTATCCGCCTTTCCTTTAAAATATAATCTACTAAAAGAGCAACACTTTAAAAGGTCGCTCTTTTTTTTATTGAATAGTTTTTAAGACCTTTTCCGCTGCTGCAATAGTCTTGTCAATATCTTCATACGATAAGGCATCATTCAAAAACCAACTTTCAAAAGCGCTCGGAGGTAAATAAATACCCTCGTTGAGCATACCGTGAAAAAATTGCTTAAACGTATCGTTGTTTCCCATAGCTGCAGTTTCAAAATCAATTACAGCCACATCGCTAAAATGAACTGAAATCATTGAACCTACTCTATTAATTGTATAGTGGATACCACTGCTATTTAAAACATTTTCTAAACCTTCATGCAAATACGCTGTCTTGTCGTTTAAACTTTTAAAAATAGTATCATCGCTATTTAAGGCATTTAACATAGCATAGCCAGCAGCCATTGCTAAAGGGTTCCCGCTTAAAGTTCCCGCTTGATAAACTGGCCCGATAGGTGCTAAATAATCCATAATCTCATTTCTGGCTGCAAATGCACCAACTGGTAATCCACCACCAATCACTTTTCCAAAGCAAACAATATCGGCTTTGATATTAAATAATTCCTGGACGCCGCCTTTAGCCAATCTAAAACCAGTCATCACCTCATCAAATACCAGTAATATTTGATGCGCATCACATAAGCTTCTTAAGGCTTCTAAAAATCCCGATCTTGGCGGAATACAACCCATATTACCAGCTACAGGCTCAATAATGATGCAAGCGATATCGTTTTTATTAGCTTCAATAATCGCTTTCACGTTCTCAATATCGTTATAGCGAGCCAGCAACGTGTCTTTGGCAGTGCCTTGCGTAACGCCAGGGCTATTTGGCATGCCAAAAGTAACGGCGCCGCTTCCGGCTTGAATCAAAAAAGAATCGCTATGCCCGTGATAGCAACCGGCAAATTTAATAATCTTATCCTTTTTAGTAAAACCACGTGACAACCGTACAGCACTCATACAAGCCTCAGTACCAGAATTAACAAACCTAATTTTATCAATATTCGGCACCATACTTACCGCTAATTCTGCAATTTTTGTCTCCAACTCAGTTGGCATGCCAAATGAAGTACCCAACTGAGCCTTTTCTATAACAGCGTTGACAACAGGTTCGTAAGCATGACCTAAAATCATGGGTCCCCACGAACTGATATAATCAATTAATTGGTTCCCGTCTTCATCAGTGATATAAGCGCCCTTGGCCGACTTTGCAAAAACTGGTGTGCCACCCACAGCGCCAAACGCCCTTACTGGTGAATTCACACCGCCAGGGATTACCTGTTCGGCCATTTTAAATAGCGCACTACTTCTTTTATAAAGCATTTTTATTTGATTTTTAAGATTTGCCCAACAGATAAACTTGTTGAAGTTAAACCGTTTAATTGCTGTATGCTTTCAACGCTTGTATTATATTTTTTCGATAAAGAGTACAATGTATCGCCTGCTTTTACGGTGTGAATAGTTGAATCATTATCGCCGCTACCATCGACTTCGCTCGATGTTCTCGCTTTATTTCCCAAAACCATGTCATCATATTCATACAAACGATAGCGCTCAATCAAACTGATTAATTTTTCAGGGTATTGCCTGTCCGTGGCATAACCCGCCTTTCGTAAGCCCCTAGCCCAACCTTTATAATCATCTTCCTTCAGCGTAAATAAATCCGCGTATCTACTTCTGCCAGTTAAAAATTTAGAATGGTCTTCAAAAGACGACAGGGCTTGGTCGTATTTTCTAAAACATTCCTGGGCAGCGTCATCATCGTGGTATATTTTTTCGCCAGTCCATCCGTGACACTTTATCCCAAAGTGATTATTGGCCTCAACGGCCAACCTACCGCGTCCAGCACCCGATTCTAAAATACCCTGAGCAAGCGTAATACTTGCAGGAATCTTGTAATTGCGCATTTCTATCATGGCAATATCACTAAAGGCGTTAATATAAGCTTCGGTAGAATTAATGGGCGTTGATGTTGGTGGCGCAGTTTCAGGACGAGGCGTTGGTTTCGGACTGGGCTGGCTGGGTGTTTCCACCGTAACCACGCGCTCCGTTTTACTTTTCTTTTTTTTAGTGACAACTCCCTTTTTCGGTCCGCAGCTCACGATGAATATTCCTAAGAAAAATAAAATTAAATACCTATTCATTCAAAATTAATTAAGGGTAATTGCTTGTTATTCAGTTTTTTATTCATCCCTTTAAGACCTTGCAATCCACCAGTGTGAATCGCTAACAATTGCGTGTTAGGCTTAAAATAATCTTTAGCAATCAAATCCATTATGCCATACATCATTTTAGCAGTATAAACAGGATCGAATTTTATGCCGAAATCACGATAATACCTATTGAGAAACGTAACCAATTCAACATTTATTTTCGCATAGCCACCAAAATGATAGTCACTAATGAGCTCCCAATTTTGCTTTTGTGCAAATTTACTAATTTCCGAACTTAAAAAATCACCTTTTAGTGCCGGAAATCCCAGAATTTTTTGATGTGGTAACGCGCTATTGATAAGGCCCGAAATAGTGCCACCAGTGCCAACCGGACAACAAATTATATCGAACAGTGCATCTTGCTCCGTAAGAATTTCTTCACAGCCTTTCACAGCCAGCTGATTGGTGCCGCCTTCGGGAATAATATAGGCATTGGGAAACTCGTTGTTTAGCCTCATAAGAAACGTGTCGTTAGTTTTTTCACGATAAGAAGCTCTTGAAACAAATTTCATGGTCATTCTAGCATTTTTAGCAAATTCTAGAGTAGGATTATTCTCAAGGTTTTCTTCTAGCTCCTCACCTCTTATAATACCCACCGTTTTAAAATTATAAAGTTGACCCGCAGCCGCCACGGCCGCAATATGATTGGAAAAAGCACCCCCAAAAGTCACCAAAGTATCCAACCCAAGCATTTTGGCCTTTTCGAGATTGTATTTAAGTTTTCTAAACTTATTTCCTGAAACCAAAGGATGGATCAAATCCTCCCGTTTAAGCCATAGCGCTACACCTTGTCGAGAGGTGTAAATAAGTTCGTTTTGTATGTTAAAATGACTAAAATTCAAGGTCTATAAATAATTGATATACATGTATATTAACTAAATTTTCTACAAGTTATTTAACTTTGTCGAATAAATGATGCTTTCATCGTACAAGTAACACAATTTAACTTTTTCTTGATAATTTTATTAATACCAACAATGTGCTATGACTAAAATTACGATTACTAAATTACGCCCAAAGCTACTTTTTATAACCCACACCTTCAAAAACTTAAACAAAGTAGCAAGTACTTTACCGGTGTTCCTATTGGTAATGATGGTGCCTTTTTTGGGGTTTGGGCAAGGCGCAACTTGTGCAACCGCTACGTCTATAACTATTGATGGCGCATGCACATCTGGAACAATCTCAGCAACTCCTCAAACAGCTCCCAATATAACCAATGTAGGCTGCCCTATTGGAACATTCAGACGACAAGGTTGGTACACTTTTACGGTTACCGATGGACCGAGAGATGTTACTATCACTGGTCAATCTGGAAACAGAAATTTATTTTTACAATTAATCTCATCAACCGCAAGTTGTACTGGTTTAACTCAAATTGAATGCGCAAACAACGATACAAACAACAATTCTGGCCAAACTGAGGTTATCCAATCGACTTTAGGAAATGGCGTATATTACATAAAAGTAGTTAATGTCGGGAATAATAACAATATGACCTTAAACAGTCTTTGTATTTCAAGCACCCCCTCGAATAATGATTGTAATAATGCAACTTCTTTAACCGTAAACCCAGATACAAACTGTGCAGTTTCTACCTCAGAAACAACAACTGGCGCAACCCAAAGTATACCTGGCATTATATGTAACGGTTTTACTGGTGCTGCCGATGATGATGTATGGTTTAGTTTTGAAGCCACTGAAACCAATCATGATATAACCGTAACCCCTGGCACTTTAAATGATGCTGTAATTGAATTAAGGTCAGGTGCCTGCAACGGGACGAATATAGCTTGTGCCGATGACACAGATGGCGCAGATATTGAAGTCATCAATGCCTCAGGATTAACCGTCGGAGACACTTATTACGTTAGAGTTTACAGTTGGGGTGCCAACGGCAATCAAGGCACTTTTGATATTTGTGTTACCTCACCAGGCATTGTATACTGTGAGCCAAACTCCGATGACCCAGCTTTTACATTCATTGATGATATTCAATTCTTAGGTACCTTAAACGACGTTTCAAATAATAATTCAGGTTTTGCCGCAGGTTACCAAGATTGGACTGGCCTTCCGAATGCAGTTCAAGCTCAGGGTGAAGGAATGAACATATTTTTTAATTGCAATCGAGGGAGTCGCGTAAAGGCCTGGGTAGATTGGAATCAAAATGGAAGCTTTGAAGATGCTGGCGAACTAGTATATGATACAGATGATGTAACCACCACTTCAGCTACTTTTGGTGTCATAATTCCTATGGGAACTCCACCTGGAGAATATCGTATAAGAATAAGAAATAACACCTATATAGATGGTCCTTTTTTTCTAAATTATAATTTTAATAGCTGTGAAGATTTTCCAAATTACTTTAACGAATTTTGGGATGGCGAAGCAGAAGATTATCTTTTTACCGTTATCGAAAATTGTGACGCCCGTATTACCTCAGTAACAGATAGTGAAAACTGCGGCCCGGGTACCGTAACTTTATCAGCCACTTCAAACCTTGGCGGTGCCTCGTTTAATTGGTACGACAGTGAAACAGGCGGTAGTTTGCTGGCGAACACCCTAACAGGAACTTATACAACACCAGCCCTAACCACCACAACCACCTACTATGTTACCGCACAAAATGGTTGCCAAACCTTAGTAAGAGTTCCGGTAAAGGCTATAATTAATCCGGTTTCTGATGTTACATTTGATCCACCTACCCTAGAGGCATGCGGCGAAGATAGCGCTATCACAATTAATGCAAGCGGCGATACAGAAATTGTATATTTAGTAGATGAAGATTTTGAAAGCGGCACTTTAGGAGTCTTTCAAAACGAACTCGGATACGCTAATGGTGCACCATATGATATTGATACCCAATGGACCAACCAAACGAGCGCTTATGTGCCTAACAATACCTTAGTGTGGTTTCCTGCAATTTCATCAGGTTTTGGTAGCAATAATTTTGTAATGTCGACCTCGGATGTAAATCCACCAGCAGCACCAGGTCCGCCGGGCACGACACGGGTTGAACAATTTTTACAGTTAAGCACCGTAGTAGATGCCACAGATGTCACCAACCTCACCTTAACATTTGACATGTACTATTCCGTTTTTGGAGATTTTGTTGATGTTCAGGTAAATGACGGCGGTGGCTGGAACACAGTAAACACCTATAATGCGAGTGTGGGTATTGGCACACGATTCGCACCTCAAAACATCGATTTATCGGCCTACGATAACGCTAATAATTTAAGTTTTAGAATAAGGTTTATGAGTGGCTGGGGAGATGGTGTCGCTGTAGATAATATCAAGCTTTTTGGAGAAAGACCTGTCGTTCCTGCCTTTACTTGGACCAGCTTACCTGCCATCGATGCATTTCTTGACGCTGGCTTTACAACACCTTATATTGCGGGCACACCAGCTGGTACAGTTTATATCAGACCAACTTTAGACCAGTTAGAACTCAATTCTTTTGATATTGCAGCCGATATTACTTTATCTAACGGCTGTCCAATTTCAGAAGGCATAACCATTACCAATAATACCAAAGTATGGCATGGCGATCTAAATAACTCTGTAGACTGGAACGATCATGATAACTGGCTTCCCTATGGTGTACCAACAGAGGACAATTGCGTTATAATAACTAACTATTTTGATTGCTTGATTCCTGACAATTCCGGTCCGCTACCTCCCGTATTTTATGAGGCTGAGGCAAAAAGTTTATCAATTAAAAATGGTGGCTATCTCGATATTTTGTCATCAAACAACCTCACCGTCACCGAAGCCATCAACATGGAAGCCATGGCAACGCTCAACATTAGAAATGGCGCCAACGTCGTTCAAATTGACGACGTGCCAAATACAGGCGCAGGCGGAGCGGATTTGTTTAGAAGCACCAATATTAGACGCCTAGATTATGTGTATTGGTCGTCTCCAGTGGCCAATTTCAATGTTACCGATGTATCTCCAAATACCAATCCGTCGTTAATGTATGAATGGATCCCTACCGTAGTAGGCAATGGCGCTGGCAATTACGGTGAGTGGGCAACAGCCTCCGGAATTATGACGGCAGGTAAAGGTTATATTATAAGAGGTCCGAATACCTTCCCTAATACAGCTCAAGAGTACATCGCCAATTTTAACGGACGTTTAAACAACGGACTCATAAACCAAACTATCACGAGGGGCACCTATATAGGAGGAAATTACCCAGGAGCTGGTAATACCGACGCCACATCCTTAGATGACAACTGGAACCTTCTAGGCAATCCTTATCCCTCTGCCATCGATGCAGCAGCCTTTACATCGGCTAATACAAACGTAAACGGTACCATTTATCTCTGGACGCATGGTACTGATATTCTCGGGTCTCCTTCTAATGTGGATCCTTTTTATGGGGATTTCGCTTATAACTATACCATTGCCGATTATTTGGCCTATAATACCACAGGAGCAAATCCGCCAGGGTTTGATGGAAATATAGGGGCTGGACAAGGATTTTTTGTTCTGAAAGAAGATGTTGGCAGCACGTCTCAAAACGTAACTTTCAATAACAGCATGCGGGTAAAAAATAATAATGATCAATTTTTCAGAAATACCGAGGTTCTTGAAAAACATCGTATTTGGTTAGATTTGTTAGAACCAACAGGAAACGTTAATACTACGCTTATCGGTTATCTACCTGAAGCTACCAACGAAAAAGACCGATTGTTCGATGCCTATATCATAAACAATACTGCACAAACCATTTACTCCAGAATTGCAAACGAAAACATGTCCATACAAGGAAGAAGCCTACCGTTTTTAGATACGGATATCGTACCGCTAGGTGTCATAGTTTCTGGATCTGGTGTTCATACCATAGCAATAAATCAGATAGACGGTCTGTTTGCGCATGATCAAAATATTTACTTAGAAGATCTAGAATTAGGAGTCATTCATGATTTAAAACAAGCACCCTATTTCTTTACGCCAGAAAACACTGGACGCTTTAATAACCGCTTTCAGTTGCGCTATACAAATGAAACTTTAAGTGTAAACGGTGCTTCTGCAGCCACAATAAGTATCTACAAAAATGACAATGAAGTAAGGGTACTATCACCCAGCCAAAATATTAGTAAAGTAACTATTCATGATGTATTAGGTCGCATGATAGGCAAGCATTCAAATATCAATCAAACTGAATTTAAATTCAATGCGCAGCATCAAAGCAACGGCACTTACATTGTAACTGTAGAACTGACCAATGGCCTTGTGACCACCAAGAAAATTATGTTTTAAACCTTCCCTAAAAACTTACCCCAAGACCTCAATTTTAAATAGTTGAGGTTTTGGGATTTTTGGTGCCGATTAAACATCACCCATCTGCTTATCTTGAGCAATAAGCATCAACGCCTTTTTCGTGTGCTTCTGTCATAATCGCCTTGCCTAAGCGTGAACAACTCCGATTCTGGATCAATAACAAATTTTAATTGTGGCAAATAAGACGAAAGTTTATTCAACTGAATCGCCATCTGCCTTTCCGGCACACTCACTTTAATCAGTCTCCAACCCAATAACTCATCAAATTCATCCTTAGACACTGCAATACCAAGTGCCGCAAATAACACCTTTAATTTTTCTCTATTTAACGTCTCTATGGAAGCATCAAGCGCCGCTAATTGTTTTCGATATGTACTTTGTATTTTAACCTTCGTCATCGTTCGAAAATAAATAATATAATAAAAATAAGAAAAAAACGCAAGCACCCATACCCGACCCCATACCCAATCAATCATAACCATAACAGTGATTGCGAAGCACAAGCGACAAAGGACCTGTCCGCCGAAGCTTTTTTAGCGCAGGCGGAGTCGCATCAGTATAAGCACATACTATTGATTTACGAGGCTTGAGCAACAGGACGTGAGTAGCAGTGCGTGAACAACAGCACGCGAGCAACAGGATGGGATTTCTCCTTCGTCGAAATGACAAACGAACGGGGCTTGTCATCACAGCAGAGCGCAGTACAAGCGACTAAGTACTGTCCGCCAAAGCTTTTTCTGCATAGGTAGCGTCGTATCACAATAAATAGTAACCATACAGCACCCCTCACCCCTACCAAAGGCATATCAAAGGCATGGTTAATGTATGGCATAGTGACAGATTTTTGTATATATCTGAAAATCAGTAGGTAAATTAGATTGTAGAAAATTCAATCCCAGATCCAAATAAATTTAATTGAATTTACAAATAAATTCTAAATTCCCAAAATCGGCGTTGCTCTAAATATTTTAAATCCATTTCCTGCGCATACGCCTCTCGCTCAAAGGAAATATTGGAATAAGCCATTCGCCAATTTCTATATTTTAAATACTTAATCAAAAATTCTAAACCATACCAAATAAAAAAGGGTATAATAAGTAATTCTAGTTGCTGTCTTAAATGAATCTTTTCATGATTGATCAGTACTGGATCATGCTTCATTCGGGATTGCCTTAAAACAATAAATGGAAACAAGGCTATTCCTGTATACCCTTTCGGAACCAAATATTTAGAAATTAAAATCATAAATTTTCCCTTAAAAAGTACTTTTAAAATCCAGTATCTTTGCACCCATGAAGAAAATTATCCCCATAGAAGAAGGCGATTATTACTTAACACCAGAAGGTTATCGTTGCTTTACGGAACAATACCATTTAAAACGTGGCTATTGTTGCGAAAGTGGTTGCCGACACTGCCCTTATGGTTTCAATAACAAATCTAAAACTACTTAAAATTTCGGTTGTTGGCATCCTTTTTTAAATACTCACTATCCCACGAATGGTCGTTACCGCCAAGCTGTAAATGCAAATCCTGTTTTAATAATTCTTCTTGTAACTCCACTTCTTCTTGTACGGTAACCATATAAGCCATTTTATCGTGGCGCTTCTCTGCCAGCCGTTTGGTGGTTTCTTCGTCGTATCTTATAAATTGCTGACCTTGTCTTGTAGCTGTATATTTTCTAAAGCCTAATTGTACCAAAGCATCCACACCCATGTGAATTGCCGTGTATAAGGTTTCTCTGTAAAAATTTTCTACGCCGTGATCAATAAGCTCATAGGCATCAATACGGTTTCTGGCTCGGGCCAATATTTTTACGTTTGGAAAATTCTTTCTAATTACCTCTATCAATTGTAAATTAACCGCAGGGTTGTCAATCGCTGCTATAAAAAGTTTGGCGTCTTCTGCACCTGCGGATTTTAATAGCTCTAGACGCGTGGCATCACCATAATAAACTTTAAAACCCATTTTCCTCAACGATTCTACCCTATCTGCATCGTGGTCTAATACCGTAACATCAATTTTATTGGCGCGCAACATGCGACCGATGGTGCTGCCAAAATGCCCAAAACCAGCGATAATGACTTCATTTTGCTCATGAATTTCATCATCGCTATCCTCCACCTTTTCCTTCACACCAACATTGGGTAAAATATATTTTTCATTAATTAAGGTAAGAAACGGCGTAATCAACATGCTGAGGGCTACAACCGCTAAAACTTGATTCGCCAAATCATTGGGCACCAATTGTAAACCCATAGAAAAACTTAAAATAACAAAGCCAAACTCGCCTGCCTGACTTAAACCAATTGAGAATTGAAGATTTTGATCAATTTTCTTCCTGTAAATTAAGCCAACGCCAAATAAAACTAAAAATTTCAAAACAGTAAGTACCAGTACAAATACTAAAATGAATACAGGATTTGCAATTATCAAATTAAAGTTGATTGACGCACCCACGCCTATAAAAAATAAACCGAGTAAAAGTCCTTTAAACGGCGCAATATCACCTTCTAATTCGTGACGAAACTCCGAGTTTGCCAATACCACACCAGCCATAAATGCGCCAAGTGCAGGACTCAGTCCCACCAACTGCATTAGGTACGATACGCCCACAACTACCAATAAAGCCGACGCTGTAAACAATTCTTGTAGTCGTGTTTTAGCCACAATTCTTAACAGCGGAACAAGCACATAGCGTCCAGAAAAATAAATAGCGGATATCATGGCAACAACTACCAATGTTTGCAACCAACCGGCTAATTCGGATATTAAGGAGCCATTAAGCTCTAGATTATCACCACCACTTACCTCTGAAACCAATAGCGGAATAATGGCCAGAATCGGAATTACCGCAATATCCTGAAATAACAAAACCGCAAACGATGAACGTCCCAAAGATGTATTATTTTGCCCCTTTTCTTTAAGCGTTTGTAAAACAATTGCTGTTGAAGACAGTGCCAAAGCCATGGCAATAATCAATGCCACCTGCCAGTTCCAACCTAAAAATAATTGTAAGCCGAAAAATAAAATAACCGTGGTGCCTATCACTTGCAGTGATCCCATGCCGGCTATAAATTTTCGCATTTTCCAAAACTTATAAGGATCTAGCTCTAAACCAATCAAAAACAACATCATAACCACACCAAACTCAGCAAAATGCATGATGTCTTCACCATCTTGCCCAATAAGTCCAAGCACCGAAGGACCAATCATAATACCTGCAAATAAATATCCCAAGATAGAGCTTAGTCCAACCTTTTTGGCAATCGGCACAAATATGACCGCAGCGGCCAAGTATAAGATCGATTCTAATAAAATGTTAGTTTCCATATAGCTTTAGTTCTTTTTCACACCAATCGTTAAAATAGTCATACTTTAAAACTTGGTTTGTTGGGATATCGATTCTTAATAATTCTGATAGAAAAATACCATAAGATTTACCACTTGCCTCATAATCGGCTTCTTGCATTTGATGGGTTCCATGAACTACATAAGGGGGCAAATAAATCATTTTACAGACCAGAGCAGTTTGATTAAATGGCTCTAACAAATCTTGAATGGTATAACGGTCTCGACCCGTAGATGCGTAATTTTCTTTTTTTCCTCCGGTTGTAATGACTTGAAAAATTAATTTGTTTCGTAAGGCATTTCCCTTATTACCGTAAGCCCAATTATACTCTAAAACCATATCTATCCACTGTTTTAAAAGTGGTGGACAACTATACCAATACATTGGATGTTGCCAGATTATTATATCGTGTTCTTGCAGTAACTCTTGTTCGTATTTAATATTTATATTGAAATCAGGATAAAGCTCATACAAGTCGTGCAACCTAACATCTTCAGTGTTCGGTATATTTTTTATTAAAGCTTTATGGGCATAAGACTTTTCATACAAAGGATGCGCAAAAAGTATTAAAATTTTATTTTTTCTCATTCATTTTTCAAATTATGGAAAGATACATCTTTTGAACAAATTTAAAGTTAGAATTTTAAAAATAGAAATGTCATTCAAGTAAGTATTTAATAACTTTGTGTAGATGCCAACTTAAATATTTATTGAGGTGGCCATAATAAACCAACACGCCATGAAAACGCTTTCAACAAAATACAAAACTTTTAAAAAGGCCATTTTGGAAGGAATTCCAGATACCTTACCTGAAACTAAGCCCTATGACTTGGAGGTAAATCATGCACCTAAAAGAAAAAAAATACTGACGGATGAAGAAGTAAAATTAGCATTAAAAAATGCCTTGCGATATTTCAAACCTAAACATCACGCTGAACTCATCAAAGAGTTCAAAAACGAATTAAATGAATTCGGACGCATTTACATGTACAGGTTTCGACCAGTCTACGATATGTATGCCAGACCGATAGACAACTATCCTGCTAAAAGCAAACAAGCCGCAGCAATAATGTTGATGATTCAAAACAACTTAGACCCCAAAGTAGCTCAGCATCCGCATGAATTGATCACCTATGGCGGCAATGGTGCCGTTTTTCAAAACTGGGCGCAGTACTTATTAACCATGCAATACTTATCCCAAATGACGGATAAGCAAACCTTAGTAATGTACTCCGGACATCCATTAGGCTTGTTTCCTTCGCACAAAAAAGCACCACGAGTTGTTGTAACCAATGGCATGATGATTCCAAATTATTCAGCACCAGACGATTGGGAAAAATACAACGCACTGGGTGTTACCCAATACGGCCAAATGACCGCTGGTAGCTACATGTATATCGGCCCGCAAGGCATTGTTCATGGTACCACAATAACAGTCTTGAATGGGTTTAGAAAAATAAACAAGCCACCTAAAGGCGGTTTATTTGTAACCTCTGGATTAGGCGGCATGAGCGGTGCACAACCAAAGGCTGGTAATATTGCTGGTTGTATTACGGTTTGCGCAGAAGTAAATCCAAAAATAACACAAATTAGATTTGACCAAGGTTGGATAGATGAAATTATTACAGATCTTGATTCACTAATCTCGAGAGTATCAAAAGCTAAAATTGAAAAAGAAGTCGTATCGCTAGC